>JAGATO010000004.1 GCA_017621195.1 Bacillota bacterium
AGGAGAAAGCGTATTTGTTGACGGAACACGACTATCCCTACAATTATATGGAGCATCCCTATACCTGTGAGAAATGCAAGGATACGGGAATGCTGGACAACGGGGAACGGTGCAGCTGCTTCAGCGAGAAGCTGTCGCGGATGTAGCTGCGGAATACTGGGAGACCGGAATGGAAAAGGACAATCACAACAGCGAACGAAAGAGAGATGTCAAACGGGACATCTCCGCAAAAGTAGATGAAAAAATTGCCCGCCTGTCTTCAGAAGAAAACGACTTTGAAGCTCGTTTTGTACAGATGCAGAAGGAGCGGGAACAGCAGAGGGACGAACTGCGGGATAAGAGGGATCGGGAAAAAAACAGCGGCCGGAGACACTCTAACAAAGAGAGAAACGAAAGCCAGAATACCGAAAGCGAATCGACAGCGCAGGCGAAAGAAACGGCAGAGGTATCCGCTGAGCCGGCAGCTGCGGATCTGGAGGACCCGCAGCTGATGGAACAGCTGGATCAACTGGCCAAAGAGATGGAAGCGGAGCAGGAGGAACAGCGGAAAAAAGCGGCGCCGGTACAGGCGGTTGCCGCGAAGCTGTCTGGCATGAGCAGTGGAATGAAGGGACTGACGGCGAAGAAGAAGGCTGCCGGTCAGGAATACGCCGTTCACAGCGACGATGCGGAGGTAGGGCTGTTCACCAAAGCCACGGGACTGACCTTCGAGAAGAAGTGCGCGATCCTGTGGGGGAAAGCTCGGGAGACTGGCTCCTTCCGGTGGCGGCGCAGACGGAGAAAGCTTCACGTCAAGGAACGGCGGTTTGCTCACAGGATGGCGGATCGCGTGGAACGGGCGGACCGCATCATCAACGTGTGGAGCCGCAGAAAGCTGTTCCGCGGTCTGAAGCACCTGTGGCTCAAAGGAATTCAGGTTCTGGACTGGGCGGAAGAACACAAGGTGCTGCTGGCGGAGCTCATGGCCATTGCGCTGTTCTGTACGGCGGCGGCGACCACGTTCATCGGACACATCACGGCCTACGAATATTCCTACAACGGAAAGGCGCTGGGAATCACCAAGAACAAGGAAGATGTGTACAAGACCATCGACGCCATCGGCGACAAGCTGGGAACGGCGCTGGACGCCAGGGTGGAAATCGACAAGGAAAAGGACATCACCTTCCGGGAGGTTCACGGTCTGGATCTGAAGCTGGATACGAAGGATGAGGTGCTGAACAACCTGACCTACATGAAGGATCTGAAGGTGGTTGCCTGCGGTGTTTACAAGGACGACGAGTTGATCGCCATACTTCAGACGGCGCAGATGGGCAAGGATATTCTGGATGCCATCAAGAATAAGTTCACGTCCCAGACGGAGGGCAAGATCTACGATTCCGTGGCCTTTGCGGAACACGTGGAGCTGCGGAACATCAACGTCAACCTGGGCGAGATCGAAAACTATGACGAGGTTTTGGAATACATGCTGACCGGTGCGGTGGAGAAGAAGATTCACACGGTGCAGAAGGGTCAGACCTTCTCGGAGATCGCCAAGATGTACGGTCTGAAGCAGTCGGAGCTGGAGGCCATGAACCCCGGCATCGAACCGGCGAAGCTGAAGATCGGTCAGGAGATCGTTCTGAACCGGGATGCACCGGTACTGACGGTACAGACGGTGGAGACGGCCACCTATACAGAGCCGATCCCCTTCGAGACAGTCTACGAGGAAAGCTCGTCCATGTATGAGGGCGAAACCAGCGTCAAGAGAAACGGTACTAACGGCGAACAGCGGGTTGTGGCCAAGATCAAGCGGAACAACGGCGAGGAGATCTCCAGGGAGGTGCTGTCCACGGAGAAGATCACCGATCCCGTCAGCAAGATCGTAATCAAGGGAACGAAGAAGGCGCCGCCTCGTCAGGGAACGGGAACCTTCGCATGGCCCATCCGGACCTATCGGATCAGCTCCCGTTTCGGCTATCGTTGGGGGCGGATGCACAATGGTGTTGACCTGGCTGCGCCTACGGGAACGAAGATCTACGCCACTGACGGCGGAACGGTAACGTATGCGGGCTATAAGGGTTCCTTCGGTTATCTGGTCATCATCAATCACGGCGGAAACTACGAGTCATACTACGCTCACTGCAGCAAGCTGCTGGTGAAGAAGGGTGATAAGGTCTTCCAGGGACAGAATATCGCGCTGGTGGGAAGCACTGGACGAAGCACAGGTTCGCACCTGCACTTCGAGATTCGATATCTGGGAGTTCCGAAAAATCCGCTCAATTATATATGATAGGAGATACGCTATGAGACTGCGCAAAGAAAACGACGATATGGTGGACGAGGAAATTTTACTGGTGGCAAACGTGTCCGACGCGTTTGCCCATCCGGCTCGAGTGAAGATCTTCCGCTATATTTACATGGCCAACCGCAACCGGCAGGTACTTTGCAACAAGGACGTGGTGGAAGCCTTCGATTACAGTCAGGCCACCATTTCGCAGCACATTAAAAAGCTGGTGGACGCCGGATTGATCGAGGTAAAGAAGCAGGAACGCCAATCCCTGTACTACGTCAATATCGGCATTTTGGGGAAATATCTGAACGCGGTGAAGAAATTCCAGTAATCGCTGCTGAGGAAATTGCGGCTGATGCAAAAAGTTTTGCATCAGCCGTTGTTTTTTTGTCCGGTTTCCGGTACAATATAGGAAAAGACAGGAGGTGCCAAGTTGAAGAACCGGGATTATCTGATCGTGATGCAGCAGATCTTACAGCTGATCGACGAGGGCGTCCACGTGGTGGATCCCGACGGAAACAGCGTGGTCTACAACCGTGCCATGGCCATGCTGGAGAAGATGGAAAGCCAGGACGTGTTGAAGAAGCCCTTTGCGGAAGTGTTCAAAAACGTGGATCTCAACGAGAGTACGCTGATGCAGGCCCTGGAGAAGCGCCAGACTACCATGCGAAAAGAGCAGACCTATTTGAACAAGGATGGGCGGGAGATCACCACGGTCAACACCACCGTACCTGTGATGGAGGATGGGCGGCTGATCGGAGCCATCGAGATCGCCAAGAACATCACCGACGTTCAGAAGATGTCCCGCACCATTCTGGAGCTGCGCCGGGAGATGGATCAGCCTCAGAGGAGCAAGCAGCACAAGATCAAGAAATACAGCTTCGATAATCTGTACGGACAGAACGAGGTCTTTTTGGAAACAGTGGCCCTGGCTAAGCGGGCGGCCAAAACAAACGCTTCGGTGCTGATCTACGGCGAGACCGGTACCGGAAAAGAACTGATCGCCCAGAGCATCCACTTCGCCAGCGACCGGCAGAACAAGCCATTTCTGGCTCAGAACTGTGCGGCTCTCCCGGCCAATCTTCTGGAGAGCATCTTATTCGGAACGGCCAAGGGCGGATTTACCGGGGCAGTGGATCGACCAGGCATGTTCGAACAGGCCAACGGCGGAACGCTGCTGCTGGACGAGCTGAATTCCATGCCGCTGGAGCTGCAGGGAAAGCTGCTTCGGGTTTTACAGGAGCAGTACATCCGGCGGGTGGGCGGAACGAAGGACCTGCCGGTGGACGTGCGCGTCCTGGCTACGGTCAACGAGCCGCCCCAGGAGCTTTTGGAAAAGGGGATCATCCGGAAGGACCTGTACTACCGATTGAACATCATCGAGATCGACATCCCCCCGCTGCGGCAGCGCCCCGACGACATCCTGCTGCTGGCGGAGCAGTTCATGGAAAAGTACAATAAAAAATACGGAAAACAGATCTGGATGATGGCTAATTCCGCCCGGCAGAAGCTGTTGGACTACGATTACCCGGGCAATGTGCGCGAACTGGAAAACATCATCATGTCGGCCATTTCCATGGCGGAGGACGAACACGTTCTGCTGGATAAGCACCTGCCCATCAATCGGCGAAAAACCCTGCCCCAACAGGGACTGTACGAGCTGAAGGAGGGAGGCCTGGACGCCTACCTGGCCCGCATCGAAAAGAGCATGATCGAAAACGCTCTGGTTGCCCACGGCGGAAACATCTCCAAGGCGGCGGAGAGCCTTGGAATCAAGCGCCAGACGCTGCAGCACAAGATCAAAAAATACAAAATGAAAGAAGAAGGCGGGACGGAAGAAGAAAAAACAAGAAAATAGCAAATAATTTTGCATATATCGCAAATAAATTTGCTTTGATCTCCGATTTTTGTGAAGCTTCCGTGAAAAAAATGCTCGAAAATTTCGAATTGATATTTTTGTAACAAAAGAAATTACGGGGCAAAACCGCAAAAAGAAAGAAACTTTTTCGCTTTTGCCCGTTGAACCCGTCCAAATTCCGAAGAAATATTATTTGGCATGGGTTTTGCTTTATTAAATAATGTCAATGTGGACCGGCTTCTGCACGGCAGCAAAGCTGCGCATGAGGAAGTGTGCGGACAGCGGATCCATGATGTATATGTTATCTATTTGTTGGATCTTTTCCGGGGACTCCCCGGTAAAGGTGCATAAAACGAAATGGAGGAGAACACAATGGAAAATGTAAAAGTAATTATCTGGGGCTTAGGCGCTATGGGCGGCGGTATGGCTGACATGCTGCTGAAGAAGAAGGGCGTAGACATCGTAGGTGCTGTTGGCCGTGGCGCTAAGATCGGCAAGAGCATGTACGACTACATCAAGACCGAAAGAGGCGACAGACCTGACGTCCTGATCGGCGCTGCTGAAGATGTCATCAAGCCGGGCGCTGCTGATATCGTATTACTGTGCACCGATTCCTTCACCAAGAACGCTTTCGACAAGCTGAAGTTCATCATGGAACAGAAGCTGAACGTTATCACTTCCGCAGAAGAAATGTCCTATCCCAAGGCTCAGAGCCCGGAACTGGCTGCTGAACTGGACAAGATCGCCAAGGAAAACGGCGTATCCTGCCTGGGTACCGGTATCAACCCCGGCCTGATCATGGACCTGCTGGTACTGATCTGGACTGGCTGCATGGAAGATGTAGAACACATCGTATCCCGTCGTGTTAACTCCCTGTCCCCGTTCGGTCCCGCTGTAATGGAAGAACAGGGCATCGGCGTTACCGTTGAAGAATTTAAGAACGGTCACCTGGCTGGCCACGTTGGTTTCGCTGAATCCATGGGCATGATCGCCGATGGTATCGGTTGGGAAATCGACGAATTCAAGCAGACCATGGATCCCATCGTTACCGACGTTGACAGAAAGTCCCCCTACGGATTTGCCAAGGCTGGCAACGTAGCAGGTGTTGCAATGAAGGCTTACGGTTACAGAAACGGCGAGCTGATGATCGAAATGGATCACCCGCAGCAGATCGAACCGGAACAGGTTGGCGTACAGACCGGTGACTATGTCATCATCAAGGGTACTCCCAATGTAAACATGGTAAACAGCCCCGAAATAGAAGGAGGTATCGGAACCATCGCAATGTGCGTTAACATGATTCCTCAGGTTATCAACGCTGAACCCGGTCTGCAGACCATGCTGGACCTGCCGGTTCCCCGCGCTATCATGGGCGACATGAGAGACCGCATCAACCCCGATAAGAAGATCGTAAAATAAGAAAGTGTGACGCGACAGAGGACGGTTGAAAAATCGTCCTCTATCAATCAAATTTGATAGGAGAAATAAGACAATGGCGAAAAAAGGCGATTGGGTCCGCATTCACGCTACGGTTCTGAAGGCAGACGAAAGAACGGCAAAGCTGCCTGCAGATACGCAGCAGTGCGACCTGGAAATGTGGACAAAGGGATTTCTGCAGGATGAAACCGCAGAGATCGGCGATGAAGTAACGGTTGAAACCGCAGTTGGCCGTCTGGAAAAGGGTACTCTGATCGAAGTCAATCCGTATTGGAGGCACAGCTATGGAAAGTTCGTTCCCGAGCTGGTTCAGATCGACAAGATGCTGAGAGATATCATGTTTGGAGGTGACCGGTAATGGCATTAGCAAAAGATTATAATTCCGTTATGGGAAGATCCAACGAAATCATGAAGAAGGCTCTGGGTCTGGACTACGCCACCTACGAATCCGGTTCCGTTGCGTTTGACTATGAATCCCTGATGAAGGACACCGGCTACACTCTGGAAGAGATCAACAAGATCCAGAGCAAGACCGGCGTCGGCAACACTCCGCTGTTAGAGCTGAGAAACCTGACCGCTCTGTCCAGAAAGTATGCAAAGCCCGGTTACGGTGCAAGAATCTTCGCTAAGGACGAATCCTGCAACGCTTCCGGAAGCTTTAAGGCAAGAAGAGCTGCCTGCGCAGTTGCTCACGCCAAGAAGCTGGGCTACAAGGGCGTTATCGCAGCTACCTCCGGAAACTACGGCGCAGCCGTTGCTTCCCAGGCAGCAATGCAGGGCTTGAAGTGCATCGTCGTTCAGGAATGCTTCGACTCCCATGGCGTCGGCCAGCCTGAAATCGTTGAAAAGGCAAGAGCATGTGAAGCTTACGGCGCAGAAGTTATTCAGCTGACCGTAGGTCCCGAACTGTTCTACACCTTCCTGTCCGTACTGGAAGACACCGGATACTTCAACGCATCCCTGTACTCTCCGTTCGGTATCGCAGGTATCGAAACTCTGGGCTATGAAATCGCAATGCAGTGCCGCGAACTGCTGGGCAAGGATCCGGATATGGTTGTCTGCACCAACGCCGGTGGCGGCATGATGACCGGTACCGCCAGAGGTCTGATCAAGGCCGGCGCTACCAACACCCAGCTGGTTGCTGCTTCCATCGACCTGACCGGTCTGCACATGGCTTCCGATGCACAGTTCAACAAGAAGTCCTGCACCACCGGACACACCGGTTTCGGCGTTCCTTACGCTACCGATCCCGACCACTCCGACGTTCCCCGTTCCGCTGCAAGACCGCTGCGTTACATGGACCGTTACGTTACCGTTACCCAGGGTGAAGTTATGTTCATGACCGAAGCTCTGGCTAACCTGGAAGGTCTGGAAAGAGGACCTGCCGGAAACACCGCTCTGGCTGCTGCCTTCTCCCTGGCACAGGATCTGCCGGAAGATGCGATCATTGTCATCAGCGAAACCGAATACACCGGTGCCGGTAAGCACGTACAGCCCCAGCTGTCCTTCGCAAGAGACAACGGTATCGACATTCACTTTGGCGATCCCGCGACCGAAGACAAGCCCGGCGTAAACGTAATCCTGCCCAAGGATCCCGGTTACATCAAGTACAAGGAAGCTGACATCAACCACTTCCGCGCATCCCTGATCAAGAAGGCCATCAAGGCTCACTGCCCCGATGTATCCAAGCTGACTCAGGAAGACCTGGAGTTCCTGGCTACGGAAGTTAAGAGAGACGTAGACTTTGTCAAGGAAGTTATTGCCGCTCTGTAAAAAAGTATGAGTGTAAGCGGACAGGCGGCGCGCAGCATGCGCGCGCCGTTTGCCCCATATAAATTCAGACCCGCGTCAGGCGGGCATTTGGAGGATTATAGGATGAAAAGAGCAGATGATTTTCAGGAAAGAAGAAAACACCTGGCCAATATGAC
>JAGATO010000035.1 GCA_017621195.1 Bacillota bacterium
CAGATGATCGCACAGACGGCCAAGCTCCACGTGGTACAGGATATCTTCACCCTGAACTACGACAAGAGCGTCGTTCGGGAGCTGTTGCTGGTGAAGATCGCCGCCGACGAATCCAACCGGGGCGCCATCACCGACATCGCCAACGTATACAAGGCCAAGATCGTGGATCTGTCCGTCGGTTCCATGGTACTGGAGCTGACCGGCGAACAGAACAAGCTGGACGGTTTTCTGTCCATTCTGGGCGAATACTCCATCATGGAGGTCTGCCGTACCGGTATCACGGCTCTCAGCAGAGGCGCGATCCACAACGAAGAATAGTCAACTACAGCGAGAGGGTTTTCGCTGCGGGAATATAATCGTAACCAATTTTAAGATTTGATGGATAACTAACATCAGGAGGAAAAGACAATGATCAAGAAGTATTATGACGTAGACTGTAACTTAGGAATGCTGGATGGAAAGACCATCGCCATCCTGGGCTTCGGAAGCCAGGGCCATGCCCATGCGCAGAACCTGAAGGAAAGCGGCTGCAAGGTAGTCGTCGGTCTGAGAAAGGGTTCCGCTCACACCGCTAAGGCAGAAGCTGCCGGTCTGCCGGTTATGGAGATCGAAGAAGCTGCAGAAGCAGGTGACGTAGTTATGATGCTGCTGCCCGATGAACTGCAGGCAGAAGTGTACAACACCCAGGTCGCCAAGCACATGAAGGAAGGAGACATCCTGATGTTTGCTCACGGCTTCAACATCCACTTCAATCAGATCAAGCCCGCTTCCTATCTGGACGTCATCATGGTTGCTCCCAAGGGACCTGGCCACACTGTAAGAAGCCAGTACCTGGAAGGAAAGGGAGTTCCCTCTCTGATCGCCGTTTATCAGGACTACTCCGGTAAGGCCAAGGACTACGCTCTGGCATACGCTTCCGGTATCGGTGCAGGCCGCGCAGGTATTCTGGAGACCACCTTCAGAGAAGAGACCGAAACCGACCTGTTCGGTGAACAGGCCGTTCTGTGCGGCGGCGTTACCGAGCTGATGAAGGCTGGTTTCGATACGCTGGTAGAAGCAGGCTACGAGCCGGAAATGGCATACTTCGAATGCATCCACGAAATGAAGCTGATCGTCGACCTGATCAACCAGGGCGGCTTCGCCAAGATGAGATACTCCATTTCCAACACCGCGGAATACGGTGACTACAGAACCGGCCGTCGTCTGATCACCGAAGAGACCAGAAAGGAAATGAAGAAGGTTCTGTCCGAAATTCAGAGAGGCGAATTCGCCAGCGAATTCATTCAGGAATTCAACGCCGGCGGAAAGGCCAAGTTCCTGGCAACCCGCGCTGTAGAAGCTCAGCATCCGCTGGAGAAGGTAGGCAAGGAACTGCGCGACATGATGTCCTGGTTAAAGAAATAATTTTTCCCTCGACTTCGTTCGAACATCGGAACGTTCAGCTTCCGGTCTCGCGGCTTTTGAGCAGCACGAAAACTCGCCTGCTTCGCAGGCTCAGACAGTTCGCGCTGCGCGTCAAAAGCCAGGCTCGACCGTTGCGAAAGTTCTGCGACGGTCTTGCTGAGAATCAATTTCGTGAACCTTACAATGTAAAGCATAGGAGAGAAGCGCTCACCGTGAACGGCAGCGCTTCTTTCTGTATCATCCAAGAGGTAAAGAAAATGGCATTGAGAAGTGATAATGTTACAAAGGGCGTGGAACGGGCGCCGAACCGGAGCCTGTTTTACGCCATGGGATATACCAAAGAAGAACTGGATCGTCCGCTGATCGGTGTGGTCAGCGCCAAGAGCGAGATCGTTCCCGGCCACATGCACCTGGACAAGGTAGCAGAAGCCGTCAAGGCCGGCATCCGCATGGCAGGAGGAACGCCCATCGAGGTTCCCGCCATCGGTGTCTGCGACGGTATCGCCATGGGCCACGTTGGCATGAAGTACAGCCTGGCCAGCCGCGAGCTGATCGCTGACAGCGTGGAGACCATGGCAATGGCTCACGCCTTCGACGGTCTGGTACTGGTTCCCAACTGCGATAAGATCGTTCCCGGCATGGTCATGGGTGCGGTTCGTCTCAACATCCCCACGGTGGTCTGCTCCGGTGGTCCTATGCTGGCCGGTCTGGTCAACGACCAGAGAACCACGCTGTCCAAGATGTTCGAAGCCGTCGGCGCCAGAAAGGCCGGCATGATCGACGATGCGCAGCTGGAAGAATTTGAAGAAAACACCTGCCCCGGCTGCGGTTCCTGCGCCGGTATGTACACCGCCAACTCCATGAACTGCCTGTGCGAAGCCATCGGCATTGCCCTGCCCGGCAACGGCACGATTCCTGCGGTCTATAGCGGAAGAATCGCGCTGGCCAAGCACGCCGGTATGGCGATCATGGAGCTGGTGAAACGGGATATCAAGGCCAGAGATATCATCAACGAAAAGTCCATCCGCAACGCGGTTGCCTGCGACATGGCTCTGGGCTGCTCCTCCAACAGCGTTCTTCACCTGCTGGCCATCGCCAATGAAGCGGGCGTGGAGCTGGACCTGAACATGTTCAATGAGATCAGCGCCAAGGTTCCCAATCTGTGCCACCTGGCTCCTGCCGGTCCTACCCACATGCAGACGCTGTACGAAGCCGGAGGCGTTGCTGCTGTTCAGGCGGAGCTGGCGAAGGGCGGTTACATCGACACCAGCCTGATTACCGCCACCGGAAAGACCGTAGGCGAAAACATTGAAGGCGCGTACATCAAGAACACCAAGGACATCCGTACTCTTGACAACCCCTACAGCCCCACCGGCGGTATCGCCGTTCTGTGGGGTAATATCGCCAAGAACGGATGCGTTGTCAAGAGAAGCGCTGTGGCTCCGGAAATGCTGGTTCACTCCGGTCCTGCCCGCGTATTCAACAGCGAGGACGAGGCGATCGACGCCATCTACAATGGAAAAATCGTGGACGGCGACGTTGTTGTCATCCGCTACGAAGGCCCCAAGGGCGGTCCCGGCATGAGAGAAATGCTGAATCCCACCAGTGCTCTGGCAGGAATGAAGCTGGATAAGACCGTTGCGCTGATCACAGACGGTCGCTTCTCCGGTGCAAGCCGCGGTGCATCCATCGGTCACGTTTCTCCGGAAGCTGCTTCCGGCGGCGAAATCGGCCTGATCGAAGAGGGCGATATCATCGAGATCAACATTCCCGAATCCAAGGTGAACGTGCTGGTCAGCGATGAAGAACTGGAAAAGCGCCGTGCCGCTTACGTTCAGCCGGAACCCAATATCAAGACCGGCTGGCTGGCCCGCTACGCCAGACTGGTCAGCTCCGCCGACAAGGGCGCTATCATGCTGTAAGACAGGGAAGCCCGTCGTACAACGTAGAAGAGCCGGAATGTGCGTTGGCGCACGCATCGTTGTTTGGATCGGAATGCGCGTCGGCGCACGCATCGGATCGCGAATGTGATTACTTAAAAATGGAAAGGGACGCTGGAATATGAATTCCGGCGTCTTTTTTCATGCATTGAAATGAGGTCGAGGAGCCAGCGGCCTAAAAAAACATGGCGTTGGCTCCTCGCCTCGATCCGCTGGCGGCGTCCGGCGCGGAACGCCGGAGCGCCAACCGCTCAGTATTAGTGGAAGCGTAGCGCCAAGCGCCAGCGCTCATTTAATGTCCGGTGGAAGCCCTGCGGCTTGGCCGCAGGACCTCCTCTTTCAAACATTGTAGAGCACAGAAATAGTAAGAAAACACCCTCCAAGGGCCGATGGAAGAAACGAGATATGGAAGAAAGGGGAAGAAAATAGAATGGGATTGGAAGAAAATCAAAACAAATGGAAGAAATCGAAAGCCTTCCCGAAGTCATAGGAATGGGACAGGGTTTCTCCTATAATCAAGATACAACAAGGAGCTGAACAATGGATATGAACGGAGGGCGAACGCGATCGAAGGAAAAGCACAGGCGAACGCAAGGTGCGGCCGGAGACCGAAGGTCAAACGCCACCGAAGAATCCAAAGGGAAAAGCGGCTCTGCATGAAGAACGATCACTTTCATGGTGAGTGTGGAAGATAGAAAAAGAAGGGAGAAACAAAATGAACGCAAGAGCAAAGAGAATGATCAGTACAGTTCTGGTAGGAGGAATGTTAATGGGAAGTACCGCGATGCCGTCCTTTGCGGCAGGGTTAAGCGCCACTTCCGTAGTAGGTCTGGAAGGACAGATGAGCTCCACCAGCCTCAGTCTGAACCTGGTGGGAAGCAGCAAGGTCAGCTTCGGAAACAGCCAGACGACGGTAGATACCTTCAACGGTGTCCCCGCCTATTATAAGATCGGAAACCACAACTCGGACGCTACCTATAGCTGCGCCGCCTACGTGAAGCGGTATTATTCCACCATCTTCGGTGTGGGTGTTTCCAACC
>JAGATO010000036.1 GCA_017621195.1 Bacillota bacterium
AGAAGCCTTCTCCTGCTACGAGGCGGAGGTCATGGTAGCGCACAGGATGGCGCTGAGTCAGGACGAAGATGAAATCAATTAATTTAAAATCTCGTTTTTTCCTGCAATATACACACAACACCCAAAAGAGAGCGCATCGACGCTCTTTTTTGGTGGAGAGGACGGCTAAGATGATCCCGCCACGATGCGTTGCGGATGTATGGAAAAAGGGCCCGACCGACGGATCATATCCGCAGGCCAGGCCCTTTCTGATTTTTACTTTCTGTTCTATGGTAGATCGCACACTCATCTCACAGGGCAAACGATGATTATTCTTCTTCCTCATCTTCGCCGTTGCGCTGTTTGGCATCGCCGAAGAGGGCTTTTCGTAGCCGGGGAAGGGGATCGGTGCCGACGCATATGCTGCAGGCGGTCATTCCTTCGATGACGGCCTTACTGGTAGAACCGTGCTGAATGTCGTCGTCCTCGGTATCCTCGATATCGCCTTCCAGACTGTAACACCAGGTGATGGAATGGTAGTGAACGCCGCTGGCGATCCAGTAGACCTTGGAACGATCCACCGCCGGGTAGTTGATCATGGATTGTTGTTCAAAGGACAGTTCGCCATCCAGATATTCACCGTAATAGTCCACCATTTCTCCCCAGATGGCTTCGTAGGCCGCTTCTTTACTCTCGTACTTGTCCAGATCTTTGGAAGGAGGAGCGCTGAAGGCCTCTCCGGCATGGCAGCCGCTGAGGAACAGCATCGTAAAGGCGAGACATGCGGTCAGGAATCGTTTTTGTTTCATGAGCATACTCCTTTAGTTTGAAATTAACGTATATTTAATTGTACCTTTTTTTGAGAAAAAAGTAAACTAAAAAATCGCTCAGATCATTCTTTCCAAAAAAGAGGATTTGTGATACCATATATTCATTGCGCCAAAAGGCGCACAGAATAGAAAGGGGGATGGGCATGGCTCAGTTATACTATAGATACAGCACCATGAATGCGGGAAAGTCGCTGGAACTGATCAAGGTGGCTTACAATTACGAAGAGAAGGGAAAGCACGTTCTCGTTCTGACCTCGGCGGTGGACGATCGGTACGGCGAGGGGAAGATCACCTCCCGGGTGGGAATTCAGCGGGATGCGCTGGTGATCAATGACGATACGAACATTCTCCAGATTTTCATGGAAGAAAACAAAAAGAAGAAGATCGACTGCGTCCTGGTGGATGAATGTCAGTTCCTGAAAAAGCACCACATTCAGGAGCTGGCGGAGATCGTGGATAGCCTCAACGTACCCGTGCTGGCCTACGGTCTGAAAAACGACTTTCGAAACGAACTGTTTGAAGGCTCCTACTATCTTCTGGTCTACGCGGACAAGATCGAAGAGATCAAGACCATCTGCTGGTGCGGCCGCAAGGCTACCATGGTGGCCAGAGTTCAGGACGGTAAGTTCGTACGCACCGGAGAGCAGATCGTGGTGGGCGGAAACGACATGTACGTATCTCTCTGCCGAAAGCATTACAACGATGGCCGTCTGGCAGAGACCGAAGAGATCGCCAATCAGATGAAAATGTTTTAGAGCAGCTTGCCCTGCCAGCTGTCGCGGCGCTTGAACTCCTTTTGGATCCCGTTCAGGATGTCGCGTTTTTTTATGCTCCACAGCGGAGAGATCAGATCGTCCGCAGGCCCGTCGCCGGTGAGCCGGTGGATCGTGATGTCCTGGGGCATCCGCTCCAGAAGATCCACCACGAACTCGATGTATTCCTGCTGGGTGAAGGTGTGTATTCCCTGGGGGTACAATCGCGCAAGTCCCGTATTCTTCAGAACGTGGAGCAGGTGGAGCTTGATGCCGAAGGGATGGAGGTCTGAGACGTACTGAACCGATTGGGCCATCATTTCCTTCGTTTCCTCTGGAAGGCCCAGAATCAGGTGAACCACGGTGAGGATGTTCCGCTGTTTCAGATCGGCCATGGCCTGATCGAAGATGGAGCGGGGATAGCAGCGGTTCATCTTTTCAGCGATGGGATCGTGGATGGTCTGAAGCCCCAGCTCCACCCACAGGAAGGTCCGGCGGTTGTATTCCGAAAGCAGATCCAGAATCTCGGTGGGGAGGCAGTCGGGACGGGTGGCAACCGCCAGTCCCACCACGCCCGGCCAGGCCAGGGCGTCGTCGAACAGGCGGCGCAGCACCTCCGGGCTGGCGTAGGTGTTGG
>JAGATO010000037.1 GCA_017621195.1 Bacillota bacterium
CGATGGCCGCTCTCATGGCATCGCTGATGAAGTCCGCATACATGATGACATGCCCCTCCGCGTTACGAGCCGCACGGCCGATGGTCTGGATCAGCGACGTTTCCGTTCTCAGGAAGCCCTGCTTATCCGCATCCAGGATCGCCACCAGCGATACTTCCGGAATATCCAGCCCTTCTCTCAAAAGGTTGATCCCCACCAGAACATCGAACACACCCATGCGCAGGTCGCGGATGATCTCCAGTCGTTCCAATGTATCGATTTCCGAATGTAAATAGCGGACGCGGATCCCCACGTTGCGCAGATAATCCGTCAGGCTTTCCGCCATCTTCTTCGTCAGCGTGGTCACCAGAACGCGTTCGCCCCGGGCAGCCACTTTGTTGATTTCGCCGATCAGATCATCGATCTGACCTTCAATGGGTCGGACGTCGATTTCAGGATCCAGAAGTCCCGTGGGTCGGATCACCTGTTCCGCCCAGACGTTACCGCTGTGTTCCTTTTCATAGGCCGCAGGTGTTGCACTGATGTACACCGCCTGGTTCACCATCTTCTCAAATTCTTCAAACTGCAGCGGACGGTTATCCAGAGCCGACGGCAGGCGGAAACCATATTCCACCAGCGAAGTCTTTCTGGACCGGTCCCCGGCAAACATCCCCCGCAGCTGCGGCAGCATGACGTGAGATTCGTCGATGACCACCAGAAAATCGTCAGGGAAGAAGTCGATCAGCGTGTTGGGTCGTTCTCCCGGTTCTAAGCCAGCGATATGTCTGGAATAGTTTTCGATCCCCTTACAGATCCCCACTTCGCGGAGCATTTCCACATCGTAGCGGGTTCTCTGTTCCAGTCTCTGAGCTTCCAGAAGCTTTCCGCGATCCTTGAACCACTGGAGACGTTCTTCCAGCTCCGCTTCGATCCCCACGATTGCCTTATCCATCTTTTCCTTCGAAACGACGTAATGAGATGCCGGAAGGATGGCCACATGGTTTCTCAAACCGTTGATTTCACCGGTCAGCGGATTGATTTCTTTAATGGTATCCACTTCATCACCGAACAGTTCGATGCGGACGCAGTGTTCTGCACCGGCCGGCCAAACGTCGATCACATCCCCGCGAACGCGGAAACAGCCGCGTTCAAAGCCCATGTCGTTTCTCTTATATTGAATATCCACCAATTTTCTCAGCAGTTCATTGCGCTCGTATTCCTTCCCCGGGCGCAGAGAAATCACCTGTTCTTTGTAATCCAGCGGGCTACCCAAGCCATAGATACAGGACACCGAGGCAACCACGATCACGTCCCGTCGTTCCGACAGGGCCGCCGTGGCCGAATGGCGCAGTTTTTCGATTTCCGCGTTGATATCGGAGTCCTTTTCGATGTACGTATCCGTGGATGGAACGTAGGCCTCCGGCTGATAATAATCGTAGTAGGACACAAAGTACTCCACCGCATTCTCCGGGAAGAATTCCTTGAATTCCCCGTGAAGCTGAGCCGCCAGAGTCTTGTTGTGAGAAATCACCAGCGTGGGCTTATTCACTTTTTCAATTACATTGGCGATGGTAAAGGTCTTTCCGGAACCGGTGACGCCCAGCAGGGTCTGATGTTTCTTGCCATCTTTGATCCCCTGCACCAGCTGTTCCACAGCCTTGGGCTGATCTCCCATCATCTTGTACGGCGATACC
>JAGATO010000038.1 GCA_017621195.1 Bacillota bacterium
GTCGTTCCGACTACCCCAACCAGATCAACAACGTGCTGGCCTTCCCCGGCATCTTCCGCGGCACCTTCGACGTCCGCGCTTCCGATATCAACGAGGAAATGAAGATGGCCGCTGCCATGGCTCTGGCCGAGCTGGTCTCCGACGAAGAGCTGTCCGAGGATTACATCATCCCCAAGGCCTTCGACAAGCGTGTCGGTCCCGCTGTTGCCAAGGCTGTCGCCGAGGCTGCAAGACGCACTGGCGTGGCAAGAATCTAAATTCCGCTCGACTCCGCGCTGTCCCTACAGATCACACAACTGTTTCTTTTCTCCCATTTCGAAATTTCCTACCCTGTTCGGGCAGCGCAATTTTGCAGATTTCTGCATTTCACAGTTCCTATTATACTATTCATTGAACATTGAAAAACGATTCGCATTTTACTACAATGACAGAAAAAGTTGCAGAGGAGCAAACTTTATGAAACTAACTGGCGCGATTTTTGACATGGATGGAACCTTAATTGATTCTCTGGGGTTCTGGGATATTCTATGGGAAGCACTTTCTCAGCGTTATGGAGACTTCCAACCTGATCCCGAAGCGAACAGAACTGTTCGTACCATTCCTATGAAAGAGGCCATGTATTATCTCCATGACCGTTTTGGCCTTGGTCCCAATGGGGAGACTCTGTACCAGACGGCTAACAAAATGCTTGGAGAATTCTATGAACAGCAGGTAGAACTAAAACCTGGTGTTATGGAATTTCTGACACAGTGCCGGGATCAGGGTGTGAAGATGTGCGTGGCTTCCGCCAGCGACCTGAAGCTAGTCCGAATGGCTATGGCGCATTGCGGAATCGAAGAATTCTTCCCCATGGTGTTTTCCTGCAGCGACATTGGCAAGGGAAAAGAAGAGCCTGATGTGTTCTTGGTGGCCCGAAAGCATCTGGGAACACCGCTGGAGGAGACCTATGTATTCGAAGATTCGTTTGTAGCCCTGCAAAGTGCACACCGGGCTGGATTTCCCACCGTTGGTGTTTATGATCGCTATGGGTTCCGACAGGATATTTTGCAGGAGACGGCCACCATCTATATTGCCGAAGGCGAAACCCTGATGAAAGTATTCGATCAATAAGAATGAAAAGAATGATTGGCAGGAGGAAATAGTATGTTTATCAATTATGCCCATCGCGGTGCCAGTGAGTACTACCCGGAAAATACCCTCAGTGCATTTTATGCCGGTGTAGAAATGGGAGCCAACGGGATTGAGACCGATGTGCAGCGCACCAAAGACGGCGTCCTGGTTCTGTTCCATGACGATACACTGAAGCGGGTCACCGGCGCGGAAGGCGGAATCGGTGATCATACTTACGAAGAACTGCTGCAGCTGACGGTACACAACAAAACAGGCGATCGCTTTGACAAAATCACCACCCTGGAGGATTTTTTGACCTATTTCGGCTGGCGGGAGCTGACCTTCGCCATTGAGCTGAAAATGGATGGCGTTGCCGAGCAAACCATCGATCTGCTGGA
>JAGATO010000039.1 GCA_017621195.1 Bacillota bacterium
GTCACCAGCGGACTGGAATACACCGTCACCGAGTACGATCGGGGCAAGTTCCGCTTGGAGTCCGTCACCGTCAACGGAGAGCCCCTGGATGACAGCGTTACCTATAACCTGATGCTGGTGGGCGCGGACGTGTTCCTGGAACATGAAACCTTCTGCAACTGTCCCATGCCCGATGATTTGAAAGCCAAGCGGGAGGTCTATCTGGTGGACGATTTCTCCAGTCAGGAATGCATGCAGGAGGCGCTGGAAAAGATGAGACAGTTCCTGGAGCCTACGGAGTATGTAACCATTCTCCAGTAGAAATGAAAGACCGAAATTTTGCGGAAAGGAGGACGATGCCATGAAAAAGCGATGGATTGCGGCACTGCTTGTGATCCTGCTGGCCGCAGGGCTGATCTGGGCAGGGACTGCCTATTTCGGCTTCGTTTCCAGGACGATCTACGAAGAAAGCACCGCCCATCTCGTTGAAATCTTTCATCAGGCAAATCAGACGCTGTACAACATGGTATCCGTCAACTGGAGCCGTATGAGGATGTGGGAGCCGTATCTGGAGACTGCGAAAAATGAAGCGGACATCGAGGCCTACGTCAACCAGGCGCGGGAAGAGAGCAATTTTACCGATTTCTATTTCATTTCTCGAAACGGCGATTACATGACGCTGGAAGGGCAGAGAGGATATCTGGATCTGCGGGCACAGCTTTCGGATCTGATCCTGAAAAGGCAGCCGGTGGTGACCAACTCCGTCGTTCCGGATCAGCCGGAGATCATGGTGTTTGCCACGCCTTCCACTCCGGGCCGTTACCGGGGATTCGAATACGAGGCAATCGCCATCACCTTCAACAATTCCGACATGGTGGAGACGCTGAAGATCTCCGCCTTCGACGGACAGGCCAGCACGTTCGCGGTGTTGCCGGACGGCCGGATCGTCATGAACAACGGTAGCGCGGATCTGAAGGGGATCCACAATTTCTTCGCCCTGTTGGAACGGTCCGACGATTTGACGAATGAGGAGATCATCGATTTGAAGAAGGACTTTCTGGAGGGAAACCCCGGCGTCCTGTCTTGCGATATCGACGGCAGAGAATATTACATGGTGTACGAATCCGCCGATTTTCAGGGCTGGATGGTCCTGGGTGTGGTACCGGCGGATGTGGTCAACGCCAGCATGAACAAGCTGCAATCCACCACCATGCTGGTGGTGGGCGGTATTGCCGTGGCCCTGGCCGTACTGCTGCTGCTGTTGGTAATACAGCAGAATCGGCAGAAGCTGAAGCGGAAGGATCACGAGCTGCTGATTCGGGACGAGCTGTTTTCCAAACTGTCTATCAACGTGAATGATGTATTCCTGATGATGGATGCGAAAAACCTCCGCGTGGAATACGTGAGCCCCAATATCGAAAAGCTGGTGGGAATTTCGGAACAGCGGGTGCTCAGCGATATTCGCGAGATCGAGAACCTGATCCGCGCCGACGAGTCGCTCCACATTCTGGATCAGCTGTCCGGCATTTTACCCGGTCAGCAGCGCGAATGGGACAGGGAATACATTCATCAGAGGACCGGAGAAGAGCTCTGGTTCCGGGTGGTGGTATTCTGCACCGACATCCAGGGTGAAAAGAAGTACATTTTGGATTTGTCGGACAGAACGAAGGATAAGAAGATCAACCAGAAGCTGGAGGATGCGGTCCACGCGGCGGAGAGTGCCAACTGGGCCAAGACTACCTTCCTGAACAATATGTCCCACGACATTCGAACACCCATGAACGCCATCATGGGCTTCACCAACATCGCCATGCGGCAGGAGCCCAAGCCGGAGGTGCGCAGCTGTCTGGAAAACATCGGAGAAAGCTCCGAGCATCTGCTGACGCTGATCAACGACGTACTGGATATCAGCCGCATCAAGAGCGGTAAAATCAAGTTCGATCCCGCGCCGGTGAACATCGTGGAAGTAGCCGATACGGTGCTGAGCATCACGTACGGCTTTCTGTCCAACCGAAATATCAGATTTGATACGGATCTGGCGGTACCGGAACTGCCGTACGTGCTGGCCGATGCCTTTCGCATTCGGGAAGTTCTGGTCAACATTCTGGGCAATGCCGTAAAGTTTACCGACGACGGCGGAACCATCACCTTCCAGGCCCAGTACCGGCCCGGTGAAGATGAACGCCATATGGTGGTGCGCTACCGCGTTGCCGATACGGGCGTAGGAATGACGGAGGAATTCGTGGAACACATCTTTGACGAGTTCTCCCAAGAAGAATCCAGCGCCCGAACCCATTATAAGGGATCGGGTCTGGGAATGACGATTTCCAAGCGTTATGTGGAGCTGATGGGCGGTACCATATCGGTGGAGAGCCAAAAGGGCGTGGGATCCACCTTTATCGTAGAGCTTCCCCTGGAGTTGACCGACGCAGGCAAGGTGCAGATCCGTGAGGTTCCCATCGATGACGTGGATATGGGAGGCGTGAAGATACTGATGGCGGAGGATAACGACCTGAATGCGGAGATCGCCATGGTACAGCTGGAAGAGCTGGAAATTCAGGTAACCAGAGTATCCAACGGAAGAGAGGCGGTAACGGCCTTCGAGATGCATGCGCCGGACACCTTCGATATGATCTTCATGGATATCATGATGCCGGAAATGAACGGATATGAAGCCACGAAGGCCATCCGAGCCATGGAACACCGTCCGGATGCTGGCAGAATTCCCATCATCGCCATGACGGCCAACGCCTTTGCCGAGGACGTTCAGGCGTCTCTGGATGCGGGAATGAACGGACATCTGTCAAATCCCATCGTTATGGAGGAAGTGCTTCAGGTCATCGCTAGAAATCTGAATCGATGAGAGAGGCCTGTAGGCCAAGCAGAGAAAAAGGGAGACTTCGACTGTGAAAGCGCAGAAGTCTCTTTTTTTGACCCCTATTCTGCGATAGAATATTCTGACAATAAATAGAGATGGTGTTTATGCATATAAAAATGCATAAATATGAATATACCCGGGGAAAAATAAAAAAATATCAGCATTTTTGAATAAATATACTTGACTTATGCAAAACGCAGTGCTATAGTAAACTCATCGATCGAACGAATGACAATGTCAAACACAATGAAACCGAACATCAGTCTAAATGAATAAAAGGAGAATGAAAAATGAAGAAGATGAATATGAAAAAATGGCTCGCACTGTTTCTGGTACTGTTATTGGGTATGACCGCAATGGTCGGCTGCGGCGGTAATAATGACGCTGCAGAGGATGAAGGCGAAGGCGAAGCCGTAGGCGATACCTCCCTGCAGGACGTTTTGGATGAAGGGGTGATCACCTGTGCTATCAGCCCCGACTACGCACCGTACGAATACCTGGATCTGACCACCGGCGAAGTCAAGGGAAGCGACATCGTCCTGGCTCAGTACATCGCAGATCAGCTGGGTGTGAAGCTGAAGATCGAACAGATGAGTTTCGAATCCTGTCTGGCTGCCGTACAGACGGGAAGCGTAGATATGTCCACCAGCTGCCTGTCCTGGACGGAAGATCGTGCCGAAACCATGAATCTGTCCACCTACTACAACAAGGATGCTTCTCACGCCCAGACCATCCTGGTGATGGCTGACAAGGCCGATCAGTTCAAGACCGCCGAAGACTTTGCCGGACTGAAGATCGCTGCACAGAACGGAACCACCCAGTGGGAAATGACCACCACCCAGATCCCCGATGTAGAAACTACCGCCATTTCTCAGATGAACGACGGCCTGCTGATGCTGATGGAAGGTAAGATCGACGGTATGGCTACCCCCGTTGATGTAGCTCAGTCCTACGTGGAAAACTATCCGGAATTGGCCATCCCCGAATTCCTGTTCAATACCGAGGAAGTCGGTAATGTCGTAGCCATGGCGAAGGGTAAGGATGCCCTGCTGGAAAAGATCAATGAGATCGTAGATCAGCTGGAAGCCGACGGTCTGTATACACAGTGGCTGGCAGAAGCTACCGAAGACGCTGCATCTCAGGGCCTGCTGGATTAATACGAAAAAGAGCGCCTCAGGTGCTGACAACGAAGAAAGCATCAATCGATACATCTTATCTAATAACGTGAAACGAAGCGGACCCTGTGGAATCGTCCCGGGGTTCGCTGGTTTTCACAGTGAAAGAACGGTCGCAGATGACCGTAGAGGAGAGAATATGAGCAAAGCGGAGATTTTATTCCTGAGTCAGGAAGAAGAAGTCCAGTGTGGACTGTTGGATATGAAAATGGTCATGGAAGAAGTGGAAAAAGCCTTCTTTAAAATGGGTAAGGGTATGGTGAAAAACCCGCCAAAGGTGAAGCTGGGCCTTCCGGAAAATCACAACTGGACCTGTTTCTTCAACTCCATGCCGTCCTGGCTGGGCAGTGAAGAGGAAGGCAATGAAGGCATCGTCGGATTCAAGTGGGCTGCCGAATCGAAAAACAATGTGAAAGAAGATAAGGGACTGCCCTTGGGCGTGGACGTGGTGATCCTCAGCGATCCTCATACCGTCATGCCCAAGGCAATCATGGACGGCACCATCATCACGGCCATGCGGACCTCCGCGGTGGCCGGGGTTGCCGCGAAATATCTGGCGCCCAAGGGCGCCAAGAGCGCCTGCCTGGTAGGTGCCGGCGTCATCGGAAGAACCATGGTCATGGCCATGATGGAGGCTCTGCCGGAGCTGGAAGTCATCTACATGGCTGACCTGAAGGTGGAAAAGTGCCAGGGTCTGGCGGAGGAATTCAAGGATCAGATCAAGATCGTTCCGTCAGCTTCCGTGGAAGAGTCCGTCAAGGATGCGGACGTGATCGTCACAGCCACCACCGCCGGAAAGCCCATCGTGTTCAAGGATTGGGTCAAGAAGGAAAAAGTGACCTTCATCCAGATGTCCGGATACGAAATGGACGTGGAGATCGGACTGGCCTCCAAGAAGTACGTAGATAACTACAAGCAGATGATGACCTTCGACGACAAGCTGCTGTACGATATGGTAGTGA
>JAGATO010000040.1 GCA_017621195.1 Bacillota bacterium
GCTTCCTCCCTGCTGCGCTGCGTCCAACAGGCGGTAGCCATGGGAATCCCTGCGCCTGCGGCGCTGACTGCCGCTACGAAAAATCCGGCCAGGGCCGCCGGTCTCACCACCGTCGGTACCATCGAAGCAGGAAAGGAAGCGGACCTGATCCTGCTGGATCCCGAAACCATGACACTGAAACAGGTCATCCTTCAGGGAAAACTGCTGTAAACCGCTGTCATCCGCCGCTGCCATCCGCCGCGGTCATATCGATCTCAAGGCGATGTCAAATCGACAGAGAAACAGAAATAGTCCTGCGGAATCACGAACTCCGGAGAGCCCAGGTATCCCGGCCCCACCTCATACGGTTCGAAGCAGATCACCAGCCGACCTTCCCCATCGATATAGAAGGACTGGTCCGGTTCGATCTGCCGGAAGGCGAACTCGCCAGTAAACTCGTCCTCGGGATCGATGTAATACGAATCCCCCGCCTCGTTGCGCCGTGCCATTTCATCGAGGATAACTTCACTCAGTTCGTTCACGTAATCCGGGCGATCCTTCAACAGCTCCGGAAGCGTCAGGAGCCGCTGATTCACTTTATCCACATTGTAGAATTTATGCACCGAGTGGGACGAACCGGCAACGTTGTAGAAGTAGGTCTCCAATACGAGAAGCTCGTCGTCATCTGTCTTCACATTGTAGTTGAATTCCCAGCCGATGTGAGCGTCGTCGAAGCCCGCTTCCTCCACGTACTGTTTATCTTCCTCAAACTGGGCGATGACCGACTCGGCATCCTTGCGGATTTCTGCGTTGATCATATCCTGCAGCTCCTGATCCGCCAGGCCCTCGATCTGAGGCATCACGATGTCGGCTTCCATGTTGTCTTTCTGAACGTGGTAGCGATCAAAAGTCAGGACCCGTACCAGTCCTTCCATGCCGGGAAGGGACGCCATAGTTGCCGCAAAGGACTCGCTGGCGTTCAGGCCGCCCAGAAACGCCACGACAGCCACCGCAGCGATGGATGCCCAGCGTTGCCATGCGCTGATCTTCCGCACGCCGGTCTTCCATGCGCCGTTCTTACGTACCGTCATCGTCTTCCCTGTTTCCTCCGGCCACTCCTCCAGTATCTTCCGACTCTTTTCCCTCAGGGAATCCGGAGCCTGAATCTCCTCGTACTGTTCTTTCAATCGGGAGAGTTTATCGTTCATTGGTTTCCTCCATTTCCACTCGCAGAAGCTTCAATCCCCGGTACAGCCTGGTCTTCACCGTATTGATCTTCTCACCGGTGACATCGGCGATTTCCTGAAGGCTCATGTCTTCAAAGAAACGCAAAATCAGAACCGTTTTGTACTTGGGCTCCAGCTTCTCGAGAAACTCTGTAATCATCAGATCCGATGAGTCCTCTTTCCCGGGAAGAATCTTCTCCATTTCCTCCGGATACTCGAAGTAGACCAGACGGCGTTCCTTCCTCAGCCAGGACAGCGCCGTATTGACGACGATGCGGAAGAACCAGGACTTGATCATCTCCGGCTTCTGCAGCGTTTCAATGCCGGACAGAGCTTTGACGATGCTATCGCTGACCACATCCTCCGCCGATGCGCTTTCCCGCGTATACGAATATGCCAACCGGTATGCCCGGTCCAGATTCTCATAGAGAAACGATTCCAACAGCTGTTTTTTGTTCATTGTCTTTTCCTTATCCCTTTTGATATATATCACCTATATGACGCACCGACCTGTCTGAAAAGTTTCGCTGCGTTTTCTTTCCTCAGAAAAAGAGCATCTTCCCCGCCGGAGAACATGCTCTGTCGTTTCGCCTGATTTCACATCCGGCTCGATTGTCCTTTATTCCGCAGCGGCTCCCGCCGTCTGATCCGGCCCGTCGAACCGATGCATCCAGTTGGACTTCTTGACGTAGATCAGATAACACGATGCCGTCAAAAACCAGCTGACCACGTAGCAGGCGGATACCACCCGGAAATCGTTGAAGATGGGCATGACCACCGCCAGCCAGATCAGCCGAAACAGGCACATATTTGCCATGGAAATGATCATGGGAACCACGGAAATGCCCGATCCGCGGATGCTTCCGGACAGGACTTCCGGGATGGCTAGAAGCCAGTAGGTCAGCGCCAGAATCCGCAGCTGGACGGAACCGATGGCGATGACTTCTGCTTCGTTGTTGACCAGACTAATGAGCTGCGGCGCGAAGATGGCAACCGCGGTTCCGAAGATCACTACCGATCCGATGGCCAGGCCCACGATGTGCTTGACGCCCACCCGGACGCGCTCGTACTGCTTCGCTCCGATGTTCTGACCCACGAAGGTGGTTGCCGTCAATCCCAGTGCATTTTCCACCATGTAGATGAAGCTGTCAATCTTACCCGACGCGGCGAAGGCCGCCATGGTGACGGCGCCGAAGCGATTGACGTTGGACTGCACCACCACGTTGGAGAAGGAGATCACCATGGACTGAATTCCTGCGGGGATGCCGATATTGACGATCCGCAGGAACACATCCCTGTGGAAGCGGATCTTCGACAGATGCAGCTTATAGATATCCGTGGTATGGATCAGATTGTACAGAACCAGTACGGAAGAGATGGACTGGGCGATGACGGTGGCAACGGCTACGCCGGTGACTCCCATGCGGAAGCCCACGACGAAGACGAGATTCAGGACAACGTTCAGAACGGCACAGACCGCCAGATAGATCAGCGGCCGGGTGGAATCTCCGATGGCCCGCATGATTCCGCCTCCCATGTTGTACAGCGTCATGAAGATGACGCCGCCGAACAGGATGCGCAGATAGGCTACGGCCTGGCTCATGACTTCCGGCGGGGTCCCCATCCAGATCAGGAAATAAGGCGCGCCGATGACGCCGACCACGGCGATGATCACCGCCGATGCCACACTGATGGCCATGCCCGTATGGACAGAATTTTGCAGCTGTTCTTCGTTTTTCGCCCCGTAGTACTGGGCGATCACCACGCCGGCACCGGTGCTGAGACCGATGTAAAACCCGATGACCAGGTTGACCAGCGCCGTGGTGGAACCCACCGCCGCCAGGGCCGTGCTTCCCACGAACCGTCCCACGATGACGGTATCCAGCGTGTTGTACAGTTGCTGCAGCAGGTTGCTGAGCAAAATCGGAATGGCGAACTGAATGACCCGTGTCTCAATTCGTCCCTCCGTCATTGTAATCATACTTCTACTCATATCTCTCTCCTCATGAACGGAACAAGGGCGCGGGATCTTCAGGCCCCGCGCCCATCCTCATGCATGAAGTATAGTCTATTTTTCACTCCACCGCAAGATGGCAAATCCATCTGTCCAGGGAAGAATCATATCGCCATAGTTTGCGTCGGAACCGGCGGTGTTTTTCCAGCGGTACGCGCCTGCGAATCGCAGTTCCTCCGGCTGACAGACGGCCACGTAGACGTCGCAGGACCAACGGTAAGGATCCCTCTGGGCGATGGCCAGCCGTCCGTCCTCATAGGCCAGCTGTACCGTTTCACCGACCTCCATCCTCTCTCTCCGACCGTCGGCTGTCGTCCATGTCAGTGGCGCGTGAAACTCCAAAGACCAGGTACTTTCCACGCGCTTTAACAACACCAGACGCCGGGACAGTGCGTCTTCGGATTCTTCATCGTCCGCATCGTACTCTTCTTCGATGGTAACCATCAGCAGATCCCCCTGATGGATCATCTGAAATACACTTTCCCTTTCTCCCAGTTCGCCCAGATCCAGCCTCTGCAATTCCCCCATCGAAGGCCGGTCGATGATCGTCAGCCACAGGTGGTCCTGATCTTCCGTCAGAAGAAGCAGCTGATCTGTCTCCGCATCGCGCTGAAGCAATATCGCATTCTCGTCTCCCTCCATGGGAAAGCCGTTGTGCAGCTCCGACATGACCGGTGTCAGCACGCCGCTTTGGTCCTCATACTTTTCTCTCACGGGAAAGCAGTAGATCCCGTAATCGTTGTTCACCCGGTCCGAATCCAGGATCGGATAGTGAATCTGTTCCTCCTCCCGGTTTTTCATCTTCGGAATGATGAAGTAGCCGCCTTCCTCGGTGATCACGGTGCTTGTCCAGGAGTCATACACATTGTCAACCGCGTAATTGCAGTTGATTTCCACCACGGTACCGTCCGCGTTTTTCCCCACCGTGACGCTCATCTTCACGTCATCGGGAATGGGTACATCGAAAAATGCGGTCAGATCCTCACAGTCCTGCTCCGCGGAATCCACCCAATAGCTCATGGTTCCGTCCTCCGACTCCAGCCAGCAGTCGAAGGTCATAGGAAAGGAGTCGTAATAGTTGTTCAGCGTCACGATCTCCGTCCTCTGATCACCGCTGGGCGTGCGGCTTGCCACATCCGCCGCCGGTTTCCAGATCCATCCCGAGTCCCGATCCTCCGGATCGTCCAGATCGACGTTGCCGCTGATACCGTAATTGGCGTTGCCCAGACGAACCTCCAGATAGGAACTTCCTTCGTAGGCAGAAGATCGCCTCGACGGCCAGAACCGGAAGGTCGTCTCCGCAACCTCCGCCGCTCCCGGATGCAGAATCGTGGTCCAAAACAGCTGGTAATCCATGTGGGAGACCGCCTGAATCGCCAGGCCTTCCGCCTCCGACAGATCGCCCGTCAGGACTTCTTCTTCAATCTCCATCCGATCCTTCTGTTCGTTCACTGCGGCGCTGATCCCAAACAGCGCTCCCACGGCCACGACCAACATCATCACGAACAGAACCAAACGTTTTCTCATGGTCTAACCCCTTTCTTCCTCCGTCATCTGGGACAGCGCTTTCACCACGCGATCAGTGCGGTAGCGATACGTTTCTTTCACGTAGTCCATCAGGCTCTTTCCCGACTCCTCCAGCTCCAGCGTGGTCACTTCCCCGGCGATTCTCCCCCTGTGAAGCAATACGGCACGGCCGATGAAGCTCTCCACCTCTTCCAGCAGGTGGGTGGACAGAAGGATGGTTTCCTCCGGTTCCAGAATTCCCAATAAAACTTTGTAAAAATCCTCCCTGTTGAATACGTCGTTTCCGGCGAAAGGCTCATCCATGAGGATGTAGTCCGCACCCTGACACAGGGCCATAATCACTTCGAACTGGTTCTGCTGTCCCACGGAAAAGTGACCCACCGCCCGGTTCATGGGCAGCTCGAAGAAGTCCATGAGTCCGGAAAACCGCTTCTCCCGAAACCGCGGGAAATTCATCTGATAGAACACCTTGTGATCCGCCGGGCTCAGGTTGGGAAAGAAGGAGTGTTCGCAGGTGGCGAAGGTCGGCCTGTGAATGTTCTTCTTCGTGATGGGCTCCCCATCCAGCGTTACGGTCCCCTTATAATTGAAATACCCCAGAATGGATTTGAGCAGCGTGGTCTTTCCTGCGCCGTTCTCTCCGAACAGCCCAACGATTTCTCCCGGTCCCAGCGTCAGATCCACATCGGTGATCGCATTCCGTCCGGAATAGCTCTTCGATACGTTTTTCAGTTCCAGCATGGTATGTTCCCCCTCACCATAGAATCCCGACGCTTACAAGTGTTTCCCACTGTCCCGGCGTCAGGCAGGACGGCGGCGTTACCGCCATGTAAAATGCGTAATATCCCAGCGTCAGCACTGCGGCAACCGCCATGCTGGCGGCCATGACTGCCACCGGCAGCACGATGCATCGGCGCCACAGTTCGCTCCTCCGCGGCAGCCGTTTCATCAGGTAGATGCTCTTGCTCCCGTGATAAAAATAGGTGTAATGATAGACGGCCAATCCGATCATGGCCAGGGCGATGATCAGAAATCCGTTCTGTTTTCCCTTGAGGATGAATCCGAAATCGGCCATGACCGCGTTCTCCTGTAGGATTTTCTTTCCCGACAACATGGTTTGGAACAGCTGGTCGTAATACACCAGATAGGTGTAGAAAAAGCTCAGGCTCCACAGGAGGCTGAGGCTCCCGGCCCAGGCCAGTCCCTTGAGTGTGTTCTTCCAGGGAAACCCCGGCGGCGTATTGTATTCGAGCCATCCGGTCAGTTTTTCCCGGGTCGCCGTGTTTCGATTTGTCATGTCCCGTTTTGTCATGTCCCGCTACCTCCTCACTCCTGATCTCCCTCTCCCAGATAGGACAGCAGGTTGAAACTGCACCAGCTGCTGACCAGCAATCCCACCAGAATCCACAGCCAGTCGTGGGACGATGTTCCGACGCCATTGGCGGCAAAGTTAATGGCAAAGGCCAGGCTGACGAAGATGATGGCCAGACTTTTCTTTCCCCGTCGGTTCCAGAAGCCGCAGCCGGCGGATTGCAGCGCCAGGGCCACGAACATGAACAGGTTACGGACGTAACGGCTGATGTCCTCCAGTGGCAGCAGGCTGTGCATCAATCCGTTCCGATAGCAGGCCAGAAATGTGGTCTGAATTCCGTAGGCACTGGGATCCGCCGCTTTGTAATACATCCGGCACAGCACCATGGTCATGGCTGCGCTGAACCCCCAGAATACAATCAGGACGAGGAAATTGTACAGAGCTGTGTGAATGACAAAGGTTCTCTCCCGGATGGGAAGCCTCTGTACGGTATAACGGGTTCGGCTGTTTCCGCTCATCGCCATCCCGTTGGTTGATAGTACGGCGATCACCAGGAGAAACGCTGCGATCCAGACAGTGGTCACATTCACCGTTCCCCAGTCCAACACTTTTTCCAACCGGGGATACGGAACCTCCCATGTCCCGTATTCCGGATGGAGGGCCTGCTGCGCGATCTTCGCCTCCCGCTCCCCAAGCGCCTGGGAAAAGGCCCAGCGAAAGATACCGATCTGACCGGCGGCCATCAATGCGAAGATGCTCAGCACCTTGAAGATCGTCCCTCTGGCGGCCAGCATCCACACCGATATGTGCTTTTTCATATGAAAAACCCCTTTCTCTATTCCTTCCACAACCGTCCGATCAGCTCCAGTCCTTCCTCCCGGGTCAGGCCCGACTGTTTCAGCGCACTGATCATCGCTCCGATATCGTTTTCCGCCAATTCTTCCCGAATCGCCTCGACCTTCGCCTCATCCAGAACGACATAGCTCTTTGCCCCTGCATGGGATTGAATGATCCCCTCATCCTCCAACATGCGATACGCCTTCTGAATGGTGTTGGGATTGACCCCCAACGTGGCAGACAGCACTCGCCGCGACGGCATCTCATCTCCGTTCTCGATCCTTCCGGCCACGATCCCCCGCTTGACATACCGGACGATCTGCCCGTAGATGGGGCCGCTGTCATCCATTGTAAACTTTTCAAACGTAATCACGGTGTTCTCCCTGATCCTTTCCTGCGGTTTTGCCGGCCGGCTCGGCCTGCGGCCTCTCTTCGGCTCTGTCCGGTCGGCTCACCCTGCGGCCTCTCTTCGGCTCTGTCCGGTCGCGCGTCCCACGGGCTCCCCCCGGTTTTTCGTTTTCGCTCCGATGCGGATCCTTTATCCGTACTCCAAGCCATTTCTTTCAATTTTGTTCTCAACCTGATGTTTTTCCTTGTCACGCCGGTTCTCTGTCTTCGTTCCAAGCCGATTCGGCACTCAAAACTGTATTATTTGAGTAATACAGTTCCTTTAACTGTATTATATCAGTAATACAGTTGTTGTCAAGAGAAACTTGACGAGCGAGCGAGGAGCCACTGGCCCAAAAAAACAGGGGTGTGGCTCCCCGTGACGTGGGGACGAGGAGCCAACGGCCTAAAAAAACAGAGGTGTGGCTCCCCGTGACAAGCCGGCGAGGAGCCAATCGTCGATTTGACATTTGCGGTGCGCTGGCGCTGTCCGCCAGCGGTCCTTTCAACTCCAGTGGTGCGCTGGCGCTGTCCGCCAGCGGCCCATGGATACCCCGTAAAACGCCTGTCCCGTCGCCCTTCACCGGACAGAAATCGATGCTGATCACGATCCGAACGCTCCGAACGCGATTTTCTTTTTTCCATCGGAACCTGTCGCGGTTTATGTTTCCAAACAATAACAGTTATGTTACAATAAACTTAGAATAATCACAGGAGGTTTCGATATGTACCTGAAAGAGCAGCACAAAATCTGGCTTGCCTGCGGCAGCTCCCCCATCTACCTTGAGCCTTCCATGGCAAACCGCCACGGGCTCATCGCCGGCGCTACCGGCACCGGAAAAACCGTCACGCTGAAGCTGTTGGCCGAATCCTTCAGCGACATGGGCGTTCCTGTATTCCTGGCCGACATCAAAGGCGATCTGACCGGTATGTGCCAGATGGGAAAAGAAACGAAACACATCCGTCGCAGCATCGATTCCATGGGGCTGACGGAGTATAGCTACACATCTTATCCCGTTCGTTTCTTCGACGTTTACGGTGCCCAGGGTCATCCCGTCCGCACTACGATCTCCGACATGGGGCCGGAGCTTCTGAGCCGCCTGTTGAATCTGAACGATACTCAGAGCGGCGTCCTGCGCATCGTCTTTCGCATCGCCGATGACAGAGGCTTACTGCTGCTCGACCTGAAGGATCTTCGATCCATGGTTCAGTACGTGGGCGATAACGCCAGAGAATACAAACTGACCTACGGCAACATCTCGCCCCAGTCCGTCGGCGCCATCCAGCGGGCTCTATTGACGTTGGAAGATGAAGGCGGTGACATCTTCTTCGGCGAACCGGCTCTCGACATTGCCGACTGGATCGACTGGGCAGAGGACGGCCGCGGCATCATGAACATTCTGGAATGCCAGGAGCTGTTCCGACATCCCCTGCTGTATGCCACCTTCCTGCTCTGGATGTTGTCGGAGCTGTACGAACTCCTTCCCGAAGCCGGCGACCTTGACAAGCCGAAGCTGGTCTTCTTCTTCGACGAAGCCCACCTGCTGTTTAAGGACGCTCCCAAAGCTCTGGTGGATCAGGTGGAACAGGTGGTTCGTCTGATCCGTTCCAAAGGAGTCAGCGTATGGTTTATCACCCAGAACCCCTCCGACCTTCCCGACAGCGTTCTGGGCCAGATCGGAAACCGGGTGCAGCATGCGCTGCGGGCCTATACGCCTAACGATCAGAAAGCGCTGCGGGCTGCCGCCCGTTCCTTCCGGGAAAATCCCGCTTTTAACAGCGAAGAAGCGCTGCAGGCTCTGGGCGTGGGAGAAGCCCTCGTATCGGTTCTCGACGAAAAGGGCATCCCTTCTGTCGTGGATCGGGCCTCCATTCTTCCGCCGCGCAGTTCCATGAATGCCGCCGCTTTGGAAGCCATCCAAAACGTCATCGAGTCCAGCCCGCTGCGGGATAAATACACGCAGGTGGAGGACCGCCGCTCCGCCTATGAACTCCTGACGGAAGAGCAGAATCGAAAGGCGGAAGAAGAAGCACAGGCCAAGCGCCAAGAAGAACTGGAAAAGCAGCGGGAGAAGGACAGAAAGGCTACCGCATCCAGAACCAGCACCAAACGGACCTCTTCTACAAAATCTTCTTCCTCCTCTTCCGCGCGCAAGCGCCAGACCGCGCTGGAAAAGACCATCAACAGCGCTGCCAACACCGTAGGCCGCGAAATCGGCAAATCCCTGATCCGGGGGCTGTTCGGACCGCTGAAAAAATAGCATCAAAAATTTGATGAAACGCGCCGGAGTGGTAAAAATCTCAGA
>JAGATO010000041.1 GCA_017621195.1 Bacillota bacterium
AGGTATTTTGGCTCCCAATGAGCAGGTGAGAGGAGAACACTACGACATCAACGACCGGATCAAGGTATACATCATGGATGTAAAGCGCACCAACAAGGGACCTCAGGTCTACCTGTCCAGATCTCATCCGGGACTGGTCAAGCGCCTGTTTGAGCTGGAAGTTCCGGAAATTCAGGACGGAATTGTAGAGATCAAGAGCGTATCCAGAGAGGCCGGTTCCCGGACAAAGATGGCCGTCTGCACCCACGACGAGAGCGTGGATCCCGTAGGCGCCTGTGTAGGAACGAGAGGTTCTCGCGTACAGGCCGTGGTGGATGAGCTGCACGGTGAAAAGATCGACATCATCAACTGGAGCGAAGACCCCGGAAAGCTGATCAGCAGCGCCCTGTCTCCGGCCAAGGTGGAAAAGGTTCTGATCGACGAGGAGGAAAAGGCCGCTACCGTGGTGGTTCCCGACTATCAGCTGTCCCTGGCCATCGGTAAGGAAGGACAGAACGTTCGTCTGGCTGCCAAGCTGTGCAGTTGGAAGATCGACATCAAGAGCCACACCCAGTTCGAACGCATGGAGGAAGCTATGGCGGAGGAAGAAGCCCGGCTGGCTGCTGCGGAGACGGAAGCTGCGGAGGACGTAGATGAGGTATTCGATGAAGAAGACGACGCCCTGCTGGACGGCGGCTTCGTTGAAGTCGAAGAGTAAAGAGACAGCGTGGGAGGAGGAATGCGGCTATGAAAATGAAGAAAATCCCCATGCGCCGCTGCGTGGGCTGCATGGAATCCAAACCGAAGAAAGAACTGATCCGCATCGTTGCCCAGGGGGAAGGCGATCTGAAGATCGATGCCACCGGAAAGGCCAACGGCCGCGGCGTCTATCTGTGCCCCAAGGCGGAATGCTTTGCTGCGGCCAGAAAAAAGCGGGCCATTTCCCGAAGTCTGGAAATGGAGATCTCTTCTCAGGTACTGGACCGCATATTCGAGGAGCTGAAACAATATGAGAGAACGGATTCATAGCTATCTCGGCTTTGCCAGAAAATCGAGAAACCTGATATCCGGTTACAATACCTGTTTGTATGGCATCCAAAAGAGAAAGGTGAAGCTGCTGATCCTGGCCGCCGATCTTTCGGAAAACACACTGGAGAAGTTTCGACGGTTGTGCGAATCCCAGAAGGTGGAGTACCGGATCTGTCTGACGGCAGAACAGTTATCCATGTACGCCGGGGAAGAAGGAAAAGGAATCTTCGGCGTGACGGATCAGAAGTTCGCCGATGTCATATCCAAAGAGATTGATCAAATGAAGTAGAAAAGGAGGTAGTTCTTATATGGATAAGGTGAAAAACCTCAATGAAGATAAAAAAGATACGAAGAACGCCAAGAAGGAAGCGCCGGCTCGTCCGTTCATGACCCCGCCGGCCGGAAAACCCCTGCCCAAGCACATGGTGAAGGCTCCCAACGGGAAGATGATGCCCCAGGGAAAACCCATGAAGAAGAGCGATGTTCCCCAGACGAAGCCGAAGGAAGAGGCGGCGCCGACGGAAGCGGAAGCAAAGAAGCCCGTGGAAGCGGTACAGCCTGCAGCTCCGGCGGCAGCTGCGGAGGGCAAAGGGGCCAGAGAGGCGAAGGAAACGAAGACTGCGGAAGCGGCCAAAGAACCTGTAAAGGAAGCTGCGCCGAAGAAGGAACCGGCCAAGCCGGTGACCGACTACGTGGATAACGGCCCCACGCTGAAGATCGTCAAGCGCGCTGTGGACATCGAAAAGGAAGAGAAGGAAGCCAGAGAAAAGGCGGCTGCGGAGAAGGCGGCCAGAGCTGCAGAACGTGCAGAACGTCCGGCCCGTCGTTCCGATCGTCCGGAGCGCAGCGACAGACCTCGAGGCGACAGAAGCGACCGTCAGGATCGCGGTGACCGGGGCGACAAGAAGACCTGGCAAAAATCCGACCGTCCCCAGGGCAACAAGTCCGGCGAGCGCAGCGACCGTCAGGATCGCGGTGACAGAAAGCCCTTCGACAAGGGAAGCCGCGGCGGAGAACGGTTTGCCAAGGATAAGGATGGCGACGATACCGATCGCAGAAACGAACGCCGCAATGGCGGCGAAAAGAAGAAGTCCGTTCTGGTTTACGACGCCCCCATGGGTCTGACCAAGTCGGGCAATTCTTCCAAGAAAGGAAACAAGGATAAGGATAAGGAAAGAGAGCGCCTGTCCGGTGAAAAGAAGCACGGAAAGGTGATGGATCTGTCCAAGTCCGCTCCGAAGAAGCATAAGAAGAACAAGGAAAGAGTGGAGCAGGTGGAAGAGACCGCGATCGAAATGGAAGCATTACCGGTAGGAACAAAGGTCATCACCGTTCCCATCACCGTTGCCGGTCTGGCAGAGCAGATCGAAGTAAGCACCTCTCAGATCATCATGGCGCTGATGAAGCTGGGCATCATGGCCAACATCAACCAGAACCTGGATGAAGATACCGCCGTGCTGCTGGGTGCCGATCTGGGCATCAACATCGTCGTCAGCAAGGTCAACGAGGAAGATACCGAGGAAGGTCTGGAAACCTTCGAGGATAAGGAAGAGGATCTGAAGCCTCGTCCGCCCATCATCACCGTCATGGGTCACGTAGACCACGGTAAGACGTCCCTGCTGGATGCCATTCGAAAGACCAACGTAACCTCCAGCGAAGCCGGCGGTATTACGCAGCACATCGGTGCGTCCGAAGTCAACCTGAACGGGCAGAAGATCGTGTTCCTGGACACTCCGGGCCACGAAGCCTTTACGGCGATGCGCGCCAGAGGCGCGCTGGTCACCGACATCGCGGTGCTGGTGGTTGCCGCAGACGACAGCGTCAAGCCCCAGACGGTGGAATCCATCAGCCATGCCAAGGCGGCAGGTGTACCGATTATCGTAGCCATCAATAAGATCGATAAGCCGGGTGCAAATCCTGACAGGGTAAAGCAGGACCTGACGGAGCACGGCATTCTGGTGGAAGACTGGGGCGGCGAGACCATCTGCGTTCCCGTATCGGCTAAGACCGGTGAAGGCATCGTCAACCTGCTGGAAATGATCCTGCTGCAGGCGGAAATGCTGGAGCTGAAGGCCAACCCCAACCGTCTGGCCATGGGTACCGTCATCGAAGCCCGGCTGGATAAGACCAAGGGCCCTGTTGCCACTCTGCTGGTGACCAACGGTACGCTGCAGACCGGTATGTCGGTAGTTGCAGGTACGTGCAGCGGTAAGATCCGACTGATGACCAACTTCAAGGGTGACACCATCCGCAAGGCCGGTCCCGCTACTGCTGTGGAGATTCTGGGTCTCACCGAGGTTCCGGAAGCAGGTGACGAATTCAACGCTCTGCGCAACGATAAGCTGGCCAGAGAAATCGCCGAAAAGCGCCGCATGAAGCTGAGAGAAGAGGTTCTGGCAAAGAACGCCAGCGTCACTCTGGATCAGCTGTTCAGCCAGATGGCCGAAGGCGAAGTCAAGGATCTGAACCTGATCATCAAGGCTGACGTACTGGGTTCCGTAGGAGCGCTGATTCAGTCTCTGGAAAAGCTGCAGAACGAGAACGTCCGCGTGAAGATCGTTCACTCCGGCGTAGGTACCATCACCGAATCCGACGTCATGCTGGCCAACACTTCGGGAGCCATCATCATCGGCTTCAACGTCCGTCCTTCCACGGCGGTCACCACCATGGCCGACAGAGACGGCGTAGAGATCCGCACCTACAGAATCATCTACGAAGTGCTGGATGATATCGAAGCAGCCATGAAGGGTATGTTGGATCCTGAATACAGAGAAGTGGTTCTGGGCAAAATCGAGATCAGAAACACCTTCAAGGTCCCCGGCGTAGGAACGGTAGGCGGCGCTTACGTTCTGGAAGGAAAGGTCCAGAGAAACGCGCAGATCCGCCTGGTTCGCGACGGCATTGTGATCCACGAAGGAAAGATCTCTTCTCTGAAGAGATTCAAGGACGATGCCAAGGAAGTGGCTCAGGGCTTTGAATGCGGTATCGGCATTGAAAACTATAACGACGTCAAGGAAGGCGATATCATCGAAGCCTTCAAGATGGAAGAAATCGAAAGAAAATAAAAGGAGAACTGTATGGGAAAAGGTTACAGACCGGGCAGACTGGGCGAGGAGGTCCGTCGGATCGTCAGCGACATGCTGCTCCGGGAACTGAAGGATCCCCGGTTCCAGAAGAGAATGGTCAGCGTAACGGCTGTGGACGTTTCGGCGGACGGCAGTTACGCTACGCTGTACCTGACGGCCTTCGGACTGGGAGGAAACCCTGAGCTGTCCGGGGAGGACAAGGAAGAGATTCTGAAGGCCTTCCAGAGCGCCAAGGGGAAGATCCGTACGGAGATCGGGCGCAAGGTTAAGCTGCGCCACGTTCCCGAGCTTCTGTTCAAGTTCGACACATCGATGGAATACGGAAGACACATGGATGAAGTGCTGAGCAGGCTTGACATCCCCAGGGATGAAGAAATTGCAGAGGAAGGCACAGACGAGGACGACGATGAAGAATAGTTTCATGAAGGAGCCGGAGCGCATGAGGGCACTGGCTCAGTTGATCAACAGCAGCGATTCCATCCTGCTGTTTCCTCATTCTAAAATGGATGGAGATGCGGCAGGCTCCTGCGGAGCCCTGTGCGCGGCGCTGCGAAATCAAGGAAAACAGGCCTACGTGTTCGCCGACGAGGTGATTCCGGACAATCTGAAGTTTCTGGTGAAGGACTTCGTCACCGACGATCCCCGGACGTTGGAACAGCCGGATCTCTGCATGGCTGTGGACTGCGGCGAAGCGGGGCGGTTCGAGAAGCGAAAGGACGTGTTCTTCCGCGGCCATCGGCTGGCCTGTCTGGATCACCACGAGGGCGGCGGACAGTTTGACGATGCCGTCTGTTACGTGGACCCGGAAAGCGCCTCCTGCGGCGAGCTGATGTTTGCGCTTCTGACGGAGATGGGAGCGGAGATCACTCCCTTTATGGCGGACGCACTCTACGGAGCCATCACAACGGATACGGGAAATTTCCGGTTCAGCAACGCTAAAAAAGAGACTCACGAGATCGTGGCGCGGCTGTACGACTGCGGCCTGAATCACGCTGCAGTCTGTAACGAGATCTACGATAACGAGCGGATCGAAAAGCTGCGGCTCCACGCCCTGGCCATTGCCGATATGGAGATGGTGGCGGAAGGATGTGCCAACATCGTCTGCGTTACTCAGGAGATGTTGAAAAAGACCGGCGCTGAAATGTGGGAGACCGAGGGCCTGATCGACACCATGCGGTCCGTGGCAGGGGTGGAAATCTCCGCCCTGTTAAAGGAGGATGAGCCGGAGAAGATCAAGATCAGTCTGCGGGCCAAGAGCTATGGCGAGGTTTTGACCATCGCCGGAGAATTTGGCGGCGGCGGCCATCGAAAGGCGGCCGGCGGTACGATCCGCCGTCCCATCGGACCGGCGAAGGAAATGGTCAAGGACGCCATCTGTCGGTGGTTTCAGGCGCAGAAAGCGGAGGAAACGAAGAAAGAATGAACGCCATCATCAATCTATTGAAACCGGCGGGCATGTCGTCCCACGATGCGGTGTATCTGCTGCGGAAGCTGACGGGCTACAAGCACATCGGCCACACGGGAACGCTGGACCCCATGGCGGCGGGCGTTTTGCCGCTGTGTTTCAACAGCGCTGCCCGCATCAACGAATACCTGGACATGGATCGCAAAACCTACCGCTGTGAAATGATCCTGGGTCTGACCACCGATACCATGGATATCTGGGGAACGGTCATAGAGGATCGGAGGGATCGGATCGGCGCAGCGCGGGAGGAAGACGTGAGGAAGGCCATGGAGCCTATCCGCGGGCTGATCCGGCAGACGCCTCCTAAGTATTCGGCGGTGCGCATCGGCGGACGCAGGCTCTACGATTACGCCCGCAGCGGCCAGGAGGTGGAGATTCCCCAGCGGCCGGTGGTCATCTACCGGCTGGAATTGATCCGGGCAGATCTGGCCACGGGACGGATTCTGTTCGAAGTAGAATGCTCCAAGGGAACGTACATCCGCAGCATCTGCCACGACGTGGGACAGGCCCTGGGCGTGGGCGCCGCCATGAGCTTTCTGGTGCGCAGCGCCACCGGCGCGTTTACGCTGGAAAATGCGGTGACGCCGGAACGGCTGAAGGAGGACTGGCAGTCCTGTGTTCTGCCGGCGGATATGCCGCTGGCCCACCTGGGACGGCTGCGGCTTCGAAAGGGCCGGGGCAGTTGGTTTTCCAACGGAGGCTGGCTGACGGCGGGGGATGTGACGGATCGGCAGGAGCCCTGTCTGGCCCGGATGTGGAAAGCGTCCGGCGAGACCTGCGGCGCCTCGGCAGAGGATGTCATGGAGCACATCGGAGCCGATTCCAAGCTGCTTCGCGTGTACCGGGTGTACGAGGACGACGTCTTTCTGGGAACGGCGGTCTGGAGACCGGAGCAGAAGAAATATACGACGGATAAGGTATTTCGAACTGAAGGTATTTAAAAGTATTGAGGAAATACAGAACATAGAGGAGACGGCCACGGCTCTGGGAAACTTCGACGGGATTCACCTGGGCCATCAGGCCCTGATCCGCGAGGCCGTAACTCAGGCCCGGCAGAAGGGGTTGAAGAGCGCCGTATTTACATTTTCCAACCATCCGAAGAACGTGATCTCCGGAACGAACATGGTGAAGAACATCATCTACTGCGACGAAAAGGTGGCTATTTTGGAGGCCATGGGCGTGGACTACCTGTTCTCTCTGGATTATACCATGGAGTTCGGGGCCATGACGCCACAGCAGTTTTCGTCGGAGCTTCTGGTGAAGACATTCCGGGCGCGTCACGTAGTCTGCGGATTCAATTACCGCTACGGCTACAAGGCCGAAGGCGATTCCCGGATGCTGATCCAGCAGGGCTGCATACTGGGCTTCGACGTCTCGGTCATGGATCCGGTGTCCATTGATGGCTCTGTGGTCAGCAGTACGCTGATCCGGGGGCTGATCGCCCAGGGCGAGATGGAGGAATGCAGCCGCTATTTGGGCCGCAACTATGCCATCGGCGGGAGGGTCATCGAGGGCAACCACATCGGCCGCACCATCGGCTTTCCCACCTGCAACATCACGGTGGATGAGACCATGGTGGCTCCGGCCAACGGCGTGTACGTGACCAACTGCAGGGTGGACGGCCAGCTTCATCCCTCCATCACCAACGTGGGTTCCAAGCCCACCATCGGTATGTACCATAAGAATGTGGAGACCCACCTTCTGGATTTTTCGGGAAACCTGTACGGACGGGAGATCCGGGTAGAGTTTCTGAAGAAGCTGCGGGATGAGCGGAAGTTTGAAAACGTAGAGGCCCTGGCGGAGGAGATCCAGCGGAACTGCAGGACGGCCCGGGAGTATCACGGAATGTTGAAAAAACAATCGGTTTGACCGAAAAAAGCCCTTTACAAAACACGGTTCACGTGCTATCATTAAGAGGTTGAATTAGTGCCTTTCCCTGAGTTTTGCGACACTCCGACGCATTACCCGGCTGAAGGCGAATGTAGAAAAGGAGAAAACACATGATTACAAAGGAAATGAAACAGCAGATCATCGCTGAATACGCAACCAAAGAAGGCGACACCGGTTCTCCGGAGGTTCAGATTGCCGTTCTGACTTACAGAATCAACGATCTGAACGAACACCTGAAGGTTCACAAGAAGGACCATCACTCCAGAAGAGGTCTGTTAAAGATGGTAGGTCAGAGAAGAAACATGCTGCACTACCTGAAGGAAAAGGATCTGGAGCGTTACAGAACGCTGATCGCTCGTCTGGGTCTGAGAAAATAGTTTCGTTTGCATGGGCGGGGATCATTCCCCGCCTTTTGTTAGTCAAATTCAATCAAATTCAATCAAAATCGCTTACAGGGTCGGGCTTGAGATTTAGCTCATTGATTCCAATGGGTTAGCTTGTCAAGCCGGACCCGGTTACAAGAGAAAAATTTGTAAGAAAGGAAAGGTTTGTTCTACATGAGATTCGAAGATTACAGAACATTTAAAACCGCAGTCGGCGGAAGGCTGTTACAGGCAGAGATCGGTAAGGTCTGCGAAATGGCCAACGGTCAGGTCATGATGCGCTACGGCGACACCGTAGTCAACGTAACGGCTGTCTGCTCCAAGGAGCCCAGACAGGACATCGACTTCTTCCCCCTGTCCTGCGACTACGAAGAAAAGATGTACGCTGCCGGTAAGATCCCCGGTGGCTTTATCAAGAGAGAAGGTCGTCCCGGAGAAAAGGCCATCCTGAACTCCCGTCTGATGGACCGTCCGCTGCGTCCGCTGTTCCCCAAGGGCTTCTACAATGACGTTCAGGTGGTTGCCACCGTCATGAGCGTCGATCCGGATTGCCCGCCGGAAATCGCCGCAATGATCGGTTCTTCCATCGCTCTGTCCATCTCTGACATTCCCTGGGAAGGTCCCACCGGTTCCGTTCTGATCGGCCGCGTGGACGGACGCTTTGTGGTTAACCCCACCAAGGCGGAGCGCGAAGTCAGCGACATGCACATGACCGTATCCGGTACGAAGGAAGCCATCATGATGGTAGAAGCCGGCGCCAATGAAGTGCCCGAGGACATCGTTCTGGACGCCATCATGTACGCTCACGAAGAGATCAAGAAGCTGGTTTCTTGGATCGAAGAGATCGTGGCTGAGGTTGGTAAGCCCAAGAGAGAAGTCAACCTGTACAAGCCGCCGGTGGACATCGACGAAGCCGTCAGAGAGTACGCCACCGCCAAGATGCGCGAAGCCATCCTGACCTACGACAAGCAGGAGCGTCTGGACAACATGGACGCCGTGGAAAGAGAAGCCAAGGAACACTTCGCCGAGATCTATCCCGAAAACGCCAAGGACGTGGATTCCGTCCTGTACAATATCACCAAAGAACAGGTAAGAAAGATGATCCTGGACGACGGCATCCGTCCGGACAACAGAAAGAGAACGGAGATCCGTCCCATCTGGTGTGAAACCGGACTGCTGCCCAGAGCTCACGGTACCGGTCTGTTCAAGAGAGGTCAGACTCAGGTTCTGTCCGTTGCCACTCTGGGACCCATGGGTGACGCTCAGACCATCGACGGCATCGGCGACGAAGTGGAAAAGCGCTACATGCACCACTACAACTTCCCGCCCTATTCCGTAGGTGAAGCCCGTCCCATGAGAAGCCCCGGCCGTCGTGAGATCGGTCACGGCGCTCTGGCAGAACGTGCGCTGATCCCCGTACTGCCCAGCGTTGAGGACTTCCCCTATGCCATCCGCGTGGTATCCGAAGTTCTGTCCTCCAACGGCAGTACCTCTCAGGCCTCCGTCTGCGGAAGCTGCCTGGCTCTGATGGATGCAGGCGTTCCCATCAAGGCTCCTGTAGCCGGTATCGCCATGGGTCTGGTAGAGCGCGTGGAAGAGGACGGCACCTCCAAGATGGCCATCCTCAGCGACATCCAGGGTATGGAAGACTTCCTGGGCGACATGGACTTCAAGGTTGCCGGTACGGCACAGGGCGTCACCGCCATCCAGATGGACATCAAGGTTCACGGTCTGTCCAGAGAGGTTCTGGAACAGGCTCTGGCACAGGCTCGTGAAGGTCGTCTGTTCATCATGCAGCAGATGCTGGATGAGCTGCCGGCTCCCCGTCAGGATCTGTCTCCCTATGCACCGAGAATCATCTCCCTGCAGATCGATCCCGATAAGATCCGCACCGTCATCGGACCCGGCGGAAAGACCATCAACAAGATCATCGCGGATACCGGCGTAAAGATCGATATCAACGACGAAGGTCTGGTCTACATCGCATCTCCTGACATGGACAGCGCTGATGCTGCCGTCAAGGCCATTGAGCTGCTGGTCAAGGAAGTGGAAGTAGGCGAAACCTACACCGGTAAGGTTACCCGCCTGATGAACTTTGGCGCCTTCGTAGAAGTTCTGCCCGGAAAAGAAGGTCTGCTGCACATCTCCAAGATCTGCAAGGAAAGAGTGGAGAAGGTGGAAGATGTTCTGGGAGAAGGCGATATCGTAACCGTTAAGGTTTCCGAAATCGACAACCAGAACCGGATCAACCTGACCAGAAAGGGTCTGGAGGATACCCCCATCATCAAGGCGAACAAATAATAAGCGAATAAATAATAAGCGAATAATCGCATCACCTCGGAATACACTGTTCCGGGGTGATTTTTTTGGAACGAAGAAAGATTGGAACGACGCTGGGCCTAATGGCATCGGCAGTCGTGATCGCGCTGGCGGCGGTCGGCGGTTTGACGGCGGGAAGAAACGGAGGAGAAATCGTGTCGGACTGCGGTGCACAGCCGTCGCCTTCCGGCCAGGTCTACGAGGAAGAGGGAACGGTATTCCGTCAAGTGGATCCCTGCGGACGGACGGCCATCACCTGCAATGTGGACTGGGGCGAGGAGGAAATCCCCAAAATTCTGGATATCCTAAAGGAAAGAAATGTGAAAATCACGTTCTTCGTCAGCGGAAAGTGGGCGGAAAAGAATCCGAAGCTGCTGCGGCGCATGTTCGTGGAAGGCCACCAGATCGGAAGCCACGGTTACGGTCACAAGCTCTGTTCGAAGATCAGCACCGATCAGGTGAGGGAAGAGATCGAAAAGACGGAGCAGGCCATCGAACCGCTGCTGGGAACGGAGCTGAGCCTGTTCGCCCCACCGTCGGGAGACTACGACGCGGAGACGGTGGAACTTTGCAGGGAACTGGGCTACAAGCTGACGCTGTGGTCGGCGGATACCATCGACTGGAGGGCCGGTTCTACGGCGGATGTCATTGCCCAGCGGATCTTGAAGAAAGACCTGGACGGCGGTATCATCCTGATGCATCCCAAGCCGGAAACGGTGAAGGCGCTGCCGAACATCCTGGATTGCCTGAAGGAGAGAGGGCTGAAACCGGGGACGCTGTACGATCTGGGAGTCTATTGATTTTCTGCGGTAAATTCGGTATAATAATACTTACGCTACTGTCAGGAAGCGGAGAAAAAAGAAGGGAAAAGAGAGTGTTACACCAATGATGATACAAAAGAAATTGAACTGCGGAATCCGCATGGCCATGGAGAAGATCCCCTACGTACAGTCTGCTGCCGTAGGAATCTGGGTCAAGGCCGGTTCCGTGGATGAGAACGATAGAATCAACGGTATCTCCCACTACATCGAACACATGCTGTTCAAGGGAACGGACAGCCGGTCGGCGAAGCAGATCGCGGCGGATGTGGACCGCATCGGCGGAAACATCAACGCCTTTACGGGAAAGGAAGCCACCTGTTACTACATCAAGACGCTGGATTCCAATCTGGAACAGGCCTGTGACATCCTGATCGACATGTTCTTACACTCCCTGTTCGACGAGGGAGAGATGGAAAAGGAGAAGATGGTGATCCTGGAAGAGATGAAGATGACCGAGGACCAACCGGACGATCTGGCTCATGACACGCTGTCGGAGCTGGTGTTCCAGAATACGCCGCTTCAGCGTCAGATCATCGGTACGGAAGAGTCTCTGCTGGGGATCCATCGCCAGGATATCCTGGACTACATGGCCAGAGAATACGCCCGGGACAATATCGTGGTTTCCCTGGCAGGAAATTTCGACGAGGACAGAATGTGCAGCTACTTCGAAGGACGGCTGTCCGATCTTGCGGCGGTGAAGCCGCCCCGTCAGAAGAGCTCGCGGCTGTACGTTCCCGAATACAGAGTGAAGGTGAAGGATGTGGAACAGAGCCACATCTGTCTGGGCGTTCCCGGAGTGACGCTGGATGACGACGATCTGTACTACGCCATGGCGCTGCTGAACAACATCATGGGCGGAAGCATGAGCTCCCGTCTGTTCCAGAACATCCGGGAGGAAAAGGGCCTGGCCTATTCCGTATACTCCGGCTGTACTTCCTATATGGATGCCGGTGCGTTTTACATCTACGCAGGAGTCAACAGCAACAAGATTCAGGATGCCATCGGCGGCATCGCCTGCGAGCTGGAAGTGCTGCGGCGCGACGGAATCACGGCTGACGAACTGGCTACGGCCAAGGAGCAGATCAAGAGTAACTACATCTTCGGACTGGAAAACGTCAACGGAAGAATGTTCTCCAACGGAAAGAACATTCTCCTTCTGGACGAGGTGAGAGAGCCGGAACGCGTCCTGCGGGAGATCGACGCCGTGACCATGGATGACATGGGTCGGGCGGCGGAGATGATCAGCGACCTGGGAAACTACTGCGCTTCTCTGGTCACCGGCCGGGAGGCGGACCTGAAGAAGATGGTGAACGCCTGCCTCTAATCGATAAAGGAGATTCGAACATGAACACGGTACTTGTAAAGATCAAAAGCGACAGCGGCATCCTTCCCCGGTACGAAACCGAAGGTTCCGCAGGCATGGATCTGCGGGCCCGCATCGACGAGGCCATCGTTCTGGAGCCGGGCTGCCGGGTGCTGGTCCCCACGGGGATCTATCTGGAACTGCCCCAGGGCTACGAGGCGCAGGTGAGAGCACGCTCCGGACTGGCGGTCAAACACGGCATCGGTCTGGTCAACGGGATCGGAACCATCGACAGCGACTACCGGGGCGAAATTAAAGTCCCCATGATCAACTGGGGTCAGGAGCCTTTCGCGATCAACGACGGTGACCGCATCGCCCAGATGGTAGTGGCCCGGTATGAACGGGTGGAATGGGCGACTGCCGACGCACTGTCGGAGACGGAGCGGGGCGCCGGAGGCTTCGGCCACACCGGAACGGAATAGATCGGAACGGAATAGAACGGAATACAGATGAGCCATGGCGACCGACAGGAGATTGTACGGAGGCGATGGCTCTTTTGATCTCGGCACCTTTCGACCGCCGCCTTCATATACTGCACCGTGGAGAAAGAAAGGAGCGGACGATGGGAAACGATTTGGAGCTGTTGAATCTGGCGGAGGAACGAAGCGGCGGACGGTATCCGCCCCGGCTCTTGTTTGACAAAGGTATCGTAGTGAAGGGAAGCTTTCAGCCCTACATGTCCCTTGCGGAGTACACGGAAGCGGACTTCCTCTGCGATCCGTATCAGGTGACGCCGGCCATGGTACGGTTTTCCATGGCGTCGGGGCAGAGCGGGTCCGGCGATACCTGCAGGGATCTGCGGGCCATGGAAGTGAAGCTGTACACCAGGGAGGGCAACTGCGACCTGATTTCCTTAAGCCTTCCGGAGGGAATGTGCAGCAGCGGCGAGGACTTCTTTCGGTTGGCCGATGAGCTGAAACCGTCGGAACGGACCGGCCTCGGAGACCAGTGTGGCTACCTGCGGTATGCGGCGGATCATCCTCAGGCCCTCAGCGGATTATTGCGGCTGTACGGAACGAAGGGCCTGCCGTCCTCCTATGCATCCATGGAGAGCTGGGCAGCGGGAACGATGCTGTGGAAAAACCGGGCGGGTGATGGGTTTTTCCTGCGCCACGGGTGGGTGCCGGAAGAGCCGCCGAAGTATCTTTCCGAAAACGAAGGCGAATTTCTCTGCGGCTTCGATCCCGACAGCATGGGACGAAAGCTCGTCAACCGGCTGTGCGAAAACAGGCCTCCCGCGTTCGAGCTGCGGCTCCACCTGATCCCGATGAAATCCTGCAGAGGCCGGGAAGTGCGGTATTGCGATCCGGCGCTGGTCTGGCCGGAAGAGGAAGGGATACGGCTGCGAGCCGGGCGGTTGACGCTGGAGGCCTTGCCCGAGGAACCGGTGCGCTGTGAGAGGCTGCTTTGCTGTTCGCCGGATACCGTGGTCAGCGGTATGGCGATTCCGGAAGGAACGTTTCTCCACCAGCTGGCCGTGGCAATCCGGGCGCTGCAGAGCGCACGGCTGGGGAGGGAGCGTACAGCGGCTTCCGTCAATCGCCACCATCGGCGGCAGCGCCCGGCGATCCTAGCGGAAGTCATGAGGCTTTCGCGGGATTATGACTCTTCGCCG
>JAGATO010000042.1 GCA_017621195.1 Bacillota bacterium
CCGCCACACGTCCACGGCCAGAATGAAGGCGCAGATGACCAAAACCAGTACGCTGAGGATCTTGCTCAGCTGACTCAGCTTGCGCTGCAGCGGCGTCTCACCGTCCTGAGCTTTCGTCAGTGCATCGGCGATCTTGCCCATTTCCGTGTCCATGCCGGTGGCGGTAATCACGGCCCGACCGCGGCCATAGACCACGGTGCTGCCCATGTAGACCATGTTTTTCCGGTCGCCCAAGGGAATATCCTTCTGATCGTCCAGAGCGATGGCGTCCACCATCTTGTTGACCGGCACGGATTCTCCCGTCAGTGCAGCCTCTTCGATCTTCATGCTGGCGCATTCGATGATGCGGCCATCGGCGGGAACGGCGTCGCCCGCTTCCAGAACAACGATGTCGCCGGGAACCAGTTCCTCGCTCTTCACCACCGTCTGAACGCCGTCCCGCAGCACCTTCGATGTGGCTGCGGCGATCTCCTGGAGAGCCTCAATGGCCTTTTCGGCCTTGCTTTCCTGAACCACGCCCAAAACGGCGTTGATGATGACCACCGTCATGATGATGATCACATCGGCAAAGGATTCGCCGGAATAGGCCGACGTAATCCCGGAAACCACGGCGGCAGCGATCAGAATGATGATCATGGGATCCGCCAGCTCCTTGAGAAACCGTTGGAGCAGTGTGGCTTTCTTTCCTTCCGCCAGGCGATTCTTTCCGTGAACCGAAAGCCTCGTTTCGGCCTCCTGTGCGGTCAACCCGGTCTCCGAGGTCTGAGTTTGATTCAGTACCGTTTTCACATCAGTCAAATACTCTTTCAATGTCTTTCCCTCCCGTATCTCTTGGATTTTCTCAAACAAAAAGACCCATACACAGTAAGTATCTCCTCTGTATATGAGTCTCATTCTCTATAGATAAACCAGGCGGGAACGCCATGTTGTTGATTTACCTCGCACCGGCACAGCCATACGCGCCTCCTGCGGAATTACTCCCCCATCGGGTAATTTTGTTTTCTCAATTGATTATCATATACTATCAAAATGCGCGCAAAAAAGCAATGCTTTTTTGTGAAGATTTAATGAAATCTAAACAGGGCTCGCCAGAAGCAGGTAGGCCCAAGGCAGGTTCATCAGCTTTCCGAACAGAAGCTCCGCCAGGAAGAACAGCGGATGAAGCAGAAGCTTTCCGGGAATGTTAAAGACCACCAAAATGACCAGCAGGATCATACCGCGATCGTAGATATTGTAATAGATCTCCCTTTCCCGGAATCCCAGCACGTTGGCCAGCACGTTGAAGCCGTCCAGCGGCGGACAGGGAATCAGGTTGAAGCCCATCAGCATCAGATTGATCCAGCAGATCTTCATCATGATGTAAAGTAAAATGCTTCCCAGCCTTCCGAAGCAGAACTGGGGAACCGTCACCAGCATCAGCTTGATCAGGAGAGCCACCACGATGGCGATGCACAGGTTCATAGTAACCCCGGCCAGTCCTACGAAGATCTCTCCCCTGCGCCGCTTCTTGTAAAACCCGGCGTTGACGGGTACGGGAATTCCCCAGCCGACGCCCAGAAAGATCAGCGAAACGAATCCCATGGGATCGATGTGGGCCAAAGGGCTCAAAGAGAGCCTGCCGTAAAGCCCCGGCGTAGGATCGCCGCACAGCTGAGATGCCTTGGCGTGGGCATATTCGTGAAAGGACAGTCCGATCAGTATGGCCGGCAGCGTCAGCAGCGTTTCCATGACCCAGTCCATGATGGAAGCCTGGATGGAACCTCCGGCAGCCGCCAGATCCGTGATCCG
>JAGATO010000043.1 GCA_017621195.1 Bacillota bacterium
ACGCTGAAGCCGGAAAAGGACGGTCTGTTCTGCGAACGGATCTTCGGACCTACCAAGGACTGGGAATGCCACTGCGGTAAGTACAAGAGAATCCGCTACAAGGGAATCGTCTGCGACCGCTGCGGCGTTGAAGTCACCAAGTCCAAGGTAAGAAGAGAGAGAATGGGTCACATCGAGCTGGCCGCTCCCGTGTCTCACATCTGGTACTTCAAGGGAATTCCCAGCCGCATGGGACTGGTTCTGGATATTTCTCCGAGAAATCTGGAAAAGGTATTATACTTTGCCACATATATCGTAACCGACCCGGGCGAATCCGACCTGGGCTATAAGGAAATTCTGTCCGAACAGCAGTTCAGAGAAGCCAAGGATAAGTTTGGAAATAACTTTAAGGCAGCCATGGGTGCGGAAGCTATCCGCGACCTGCTGGCACAGATCGACCTGGATCAGCTGTCCGCTGACCTGCGGGCCAAGCTGAAGGATGCGTCCGGTCAGAAGAAGGTGAGAATCGTCAGACGTCTGGAAGTGATCGAAGCGCTGAGAGCCTCCGGAAACAAGCCGGAGTGGATGGTGCTGGAAGTCATTCCCGTCATCCCGCCTGACCTGCGCCCCATGGTGCAGCTGGACGGCGGTCGGTTTGCCACCTCCGACTTAAACGATCTGTATCGTCGCGTCATCAACAGAAACAACCGTCTGAAGAGACTGCTGGAGCTGGGTGCGCCGGACATCATCGTCAGAAATGAAAAGCGCATGCTGCAGGAAGCAGTAGACGCGCTCATCGATAACGGCAGACGCGGCCGTCCCGTTACGGGTCCCGGCTCCCGTCCGCTGAAGTCCCTGTCCGACATGCTGAAGGGTAAGCAGGGACGCTTCCGTCAGAACCTGCTGGGTAAGCGTGTAGACTACTCCGGCCGTTCTGTAATCGTCGTCGGTCCGGAACTGAAATTCTGCCAGTGCGGTCTTCCCAAGAAGATGGCCCTGGAGCTGTTTAAGCCCTTCATCATGAAGAAGCTGGTTCAGGACAAGAAGGCTCACAACATCAAGCAGGCCAAGCGCAAGGTAGAAAAGGTAAGTCCCGAAGTCTGGGACGTACTGGATGAAGTCATCAAGGATCATCCCGTACTGCTGAACCGTGCGCCTACGCTGCACCGCCTGGGTATTCAGGCATTTGAACCGGTACTGGTCGAAGGAAAGGCCATCAAGCTGCATCCTCTGGCATGTACCGCATACAACGCTGACTTCGACGGCGACCAGATGGCCGTGCACGTTCCCCTGTCCGTAGAGGCACAGGCGGAAGCCCGGTTCCTGATGCTGTCTGTCAATAACATTCTGGCACCGAAGGACGGTTCGCCGATCACCACGCCGACACAGGACATGATCCTGGGCTCCTACTACCTGACCCATCCCGGTCTGGAAACCCGCGACACCAAGGCGGAAAAGGGAGACGGAAAGATCTTCACCGATTACTCCGAGCTGCTGATGGCATATCAGACCGGCGCCGTAGGTATCCACGCCAAGGTCAAGGTGAGAAAGTACGCCTATCCCGGCGACAGCGGAAAGCTGGTAGAATCCACCGTCGGACGGTTCATCTTCAACGAAAAGATCCCGCAGGATCTGGGATATGTGGACCGTACCGTGGATCCCTATTCCCTGGAAGTCGACTTCCTGTGCGACAAGAAGAAGCTGGGCCAGATCATCGACAAGTGCTTCCGCGTCCACGGAAATACCGAAACTGCCGAAATGCTGGATAACATCAAGAGCATGGGTTATAAGTATTCCACCAAGGCTGCCATCACCATCAGCGTAGCCGACATGGAAATCCCCAAGGAAAAGCCGGAGATCATCGCTAAGGCGCAGGAGACCGTCAACAAGTACGAAATGGCGTACCGCCGCGGCCTGATGTCCGATGCGGAACGGTATGAGAAGGTCATCCAGACGTGGCACAAAGCCACCGATGACGTGGCCGATGCCCTGATGGCATCCCTGGGAACGTTGAACAACCTGTTCATCATGGCTCATTCCGGTGCTCGAGGCAGTAAGAACCAGATCAAACAGGTCGGCGGTATGCGTGGTCTGATGGCGAACGCTGCCGGTAAGACCATCGAAATTCCCATCACGGCCAACTTCCGTGAAGGACTGTCCATCATGGACTACTTCCTGTCCAGTAACGGCGCCCGTAAGGGTCTGGCGGATACGGCTCTGCGTACCGCGGACTCCGGTTATCTGACCCGCCGTCTGGTAGACGTATCCCACAACGTGATCGTTCACGAAGAGGACTGCGGAACCACCGAGGGCATCGAAGTCAGAGCCTTTACCGACGGCAAGGAAGTCATCGAAGCGCTGCGCCTGCGCATCATCGGCCGCGTTCCCGTAGAGGACGTGGTTGACAGCAAGGGCAACGTGCTGGCCAAGGCCAACGAAGAAATCAAGGAAGCTCAGGCGGAAGCCATCGAAAAGGCCGGCATCGAATGCGTGAAGATCCGTTCGATCATGACCTGTAAGAGCGAGCACGGCGTCTGCGCCAAGTGCTACGGCCGCAACCTGGCAACCGGCGAGCCGGTGAACATCGGCGAAGCCGTGGGTATCATCGCGGCACAGTCCATCGGTGAACCCGGTACTCAGCTGACCATGCGTACGTTCCATACCGGCGGTGTATCCGTTGCCGGTAACGACATTACCCAGGGTCTTCCCAGAGTCGAGGAAGTCTTCGAAGCCCGTAAGCCTAAGGGTCTGGCGGAAGTCTGCGAATCCGACGGCAAGGTGGTTTCCATCGAAGGCCGTAAGGACAACAAGACGGAAGTCCGCATCGTGGGCGAAGAAGACAGAACGTATATCATTCCTTACGGCGCCCGCCTGAAGGTATCGGAAGGCGACTTCATCAAGGCCGGTGAAGGAATCACCCAGGGTCCTCTGAACCCCCACGACATTCTGCGCCTCAACGGCGTGGTTGGCGTATACCAGTACCTCCTGAAGGAAGTACAGCGCGTATACAAGCAGCAGGGTGTAGATATCAACGATAAGCACATCGAAGTCATCGTAAGCCAGATGCTGTCCAAGTGCAAGATCGAGGACTCCGGCGATACGGATCTGCTGCCCGGCGGTCTGTACGGCCAGAACGAGCTGGAAGAAGCCAATGCCGCTCTGGAAGAAGGTCAGACGCCTGCCGTAGGCAAGCGCGTCCTGCTGGGTATTACGAAGGCATCCCTGGCCACCAACTCCTTCCTGTCCGCCGCATCCTTCCAGGAGACTACCCGTGTCCTGACCGATGCTGCCATCAAGGGCAAGAACGATAAGCTGATGGGTCTGAAGGAAAACGTCATCATCGGTAAGCTGATCCCGGCCGGTACCGGTATGAAGCGCTACAAGAACATCAAGCTGGACTATGGTGAAAACACCGAGTACATGGAATCCTTCAAGGTAAACACCGAGGACGACATGGACGAAGCCATGGAAGGCGGCGAATTCGAAGAGATCGCCGGCATGTCCGAAGCTTACGAAGAAGGCGATTTCCACAGCGTGGTAGCGGAAGAGGATCTGGATTACAACATGTAGTCGAGAGTTTGTATCTGCAGGACCGGTGGCGGTCCGCATACGGCGGGTGCAGACGATGAAAATAAAATACACAAAGCAAAAGAAAACCCGATGCTACGGCATCGGATTTTCTTTTGGAACGGCGGATTGCCGTGGGTGAATGACCGGCGGCCACGGCGGATTGCCGCGGGTGAATGACCGCCGGCCACGGCGGATTGCCCAAGCGAGAAATTCTGCATTTTTCACGGCATTTTGCGAATGAAAATCGTTGACAAGCAAAGAATACCAATGCTATACTATAACTTGGTTCGCTGTGTCGAAACAGTTGAAAAAAACGGGATGCAGAGGACCGAAAAACGTAGATTTTGCCGGCAGAGCGGGATAAAAGCCCCGGCGAAAACAACAACTGCCCGCAAGGAAAGGAGAAAAGGAATGCCAACAATTAATCAGTTAGTAAGACAGGGAAGAACCAAGTCTGTAAAGAAGTCCAACTCTCCGGCTCTGTTAAGAGGTATGAACTCCCTGAAGAGAGTACCCACCGAGACCGAAGCTCCTCAGAAGAGAGGCGTATGCACTTCCGTTAAGACTGTAACTCCGAAGAAGCCGAACTCCGCTCTGAGAAAGATTGCCAGAGTTAAGCTGACCAACGGAATCGAAGTTACCGCTTACATTCCCGGTATCGGCCACAATCTGCAGGAACACTCCGTTGTTCTGATCAGAGGCGGAAGAGTTAAGGACCTGCCTGGTGTAAGATACCACATCGTTCGCGGAACTCTGGATACCGCTGGTGTAGCCAACAGACTGCAGGCCAGATCCAAGTACGGCGCTAAGAGACCTAAGGTAAAGAAGTAAGAACGGTCGAATTAGAAAAAAGTTATAGAATGAATGAGAAAGAATCGGGAAAAATACAATGCAGAGCATTGTCAGTGCCCTTGACATAGATCAAGGCCCACGGCGCAGAATGGTCTGCGTCGAGTACCGAATCGATTTCGCAGAGGGTTTTCCGCGAGAAGATACGCAGCTGAAGCTCGGTTGTGCAGCGGTTTTGCACAGGGCATGCAGGAATGCAGTATCGCGGGGAACTATCAAGCAAGGAGGGAAGAGACGTGCCTAGAAGAGGTAATGTACCAAAGAGAGAAGTGCTTCCGGATCCGGTATACGGAAGCGTAGCCGTCGCAAAGCTGATCAACAGCATCATGCTGGACGGTAAGAAGGGTGTTGCTCAGTCTATCGTTTACGACGCTTTCGACAAGATCAAGGCTGCCACCGGAGAAGAACCGCTGGAAGTATTCGAAAAGGCCATGAACAACATCATGCCCGTAGTAGAAGTTAAGGCAAGACGTGTGGGTGGTGCCAACTATCAGGTTCCTATCGAAGTAAGAGCTGAAAGACGTCAGACCCTGGGTCTGAGATGGCTGACCAAGTACACTCGTCTGAGAGGCGAAAAGACCATGTGCGAACGTCTGGCAAAGGAACTGATGGACGCAGCCAACAACACCGGTGCTTCCGTAAAGAAGAAGGAAGACACCCACAAGATGGCAGAAGCCAACAAGGCATTTGCTCACTACAGATGGTAATTCGCTTGCTGCATGAAAATGCAGAGATGACAGTGACTGAGGAAAGGAGGAATTAGAATAATGCCTAGAAAGTTTCCTTTAGAGAAAACAAGAAATATTGGTATTATGGCGCACATCGACGCTGGTAAGACCACAACGACAGAAAGAATTCTGTTCTATACCGGTAAGACTCACAAGATCGGTGAAACCCATGATGGCTCTGCTACCATGGACTGGATGGAACAGGAACAGGAAAGAGGTATCACCATTACCTCCGCTGCTACCACCGCTCAGTGGAAGGGCCATAGAATCAACATCATCGACACTC
>JAGATO010000001.1 GCA_017621195.1 Bacillota bacterium
CCGCCAGCTTCGAAGGACGGGCACTGTTTACCGATATACTGAAACAGGTGGCTAAGGAAATATTTATTCCTCTGACCGTAGGGGGAGGAATCAACAATCTGGAGGATTTTGACCGGGTATTGAAGTGCGGCGCCGACAAGGTCAGCGTCAACAGCGGAGCCATCCGCAACCCGGGGTTGATCCGTCAGGCTGCCCAGAAGTACGGCGACCAGTGCGTCGTCTTGTCCATGGATGTGAAGCGCGTGGACGGAACGTATCACATTTTCGCCAAGGGCGGACGGGAAGATACGGGAATGGATGCGTTGGAATGGGCTGAATTCGGCGCAAAAAACGGCGCCGGTGAGCTGGTTGTCAACAGTATCGATACCGACGGTGTCAAGGGCGGCTTCGATATTGAAATGCTGGAAGCCATTGCGGCCCGCGTCAACATTCCCATCATCGCCTCCGGCGGCGCAGGAAATCGGGAGCACTTCCTCGAGCTGTTCCAACACCCCTGCATCGACGCCGGACTGGCCGCCAGCATCTTCCACTTTAAAGAAGTGGATATTCGGGAACTGAAGCAATATTTAAGGGATAACGGCGTGGAAATGCGCCTTTAGTATATGAGGTGATACCATTATGGAATTGAAATTTGATGAAAAAGGACTGATTCCTGCCATCGTGCAGGATTTTTACAGCAAAAAGGTGCTGACGCTGGCCTATATGAACCGGGAAAGCCTGGAGATCAGCATCTGCGAACGGAAGACGTGCTTCTTCAGTCGAAGCCGTCAGGAGCTGTGGAGAAAGGGAGAGACCAGCGGAAACTTCCAGCACATCGTCAGCATCTACGCCGACTGTGACGGCGATGCTCTGGTGGTGGAGGTCATCAAGGACGGCCCCGCCTGCCACACGGGGAGCGACAGCTGTTTCTTCGAACCGATTTTCTTGAGCCCGGAGCTGACCCAGTTCTCCTACGACGGTCTGTATCGTCTGATCGAAGGCCGCAAGACGGAAAAGAAGGAAGGAAGCTATACGACCTATCTGTTTGAAAAGGGCATGGACAAGATCCTGAAGAAGGTGGGCGAGGAATGTACCGAGGTGATCATCGGTGCGGCCAAGGGCGATAAGGAAGAGACCATCTATGAGATCGCCGATCTGGCCTATCACGTGATGGTTCTCATGGTGGAAGCCGGGATCGAGTTGAAGGACGTCACCGCCGAGCTGGCCCGTCGCCACGTCATCGACCACAAGGTGAAACAGGAGAGAATGCAGTAATGGAGCAGATCACGAAAATTACGGCCAACGCTCATACGCATACGACCTGGTGCGACGGAAAGAATACGACGGAGGAAATGGTTTTGGCCGCCATCGATGCGGGGTTTTCCTGTCTGGGATTCAGCGGTCACAGCTACACCTGGTTCGACGAGAGTTATGCCATGTCCCAGGAGGGGACGAAGATTTACCGTCAGGAGGTCATGGCCCTGCGGGAGAAGTATCGCGACAGGATTCACATTGCTCTGGGAGTGGAATGGGATGGTGCCGCACGGGATCTGGATCCGGCGGATTACGATTATACCATCGGCAGCTGTCACTATATTTACAGTCCGAAAAGGGAGCGGTATTACACGGTGGACTACACCGTTGAAGAACTGGAACAGTGCAGGGATCAGGTGTTTGGCGGCGACGGCCTGGCCATGGCAAAGGCCTACTACGACGGGGTGATCAACATGGTCTGGATGAGAAAGCCTACCATCGTGGGGCATCTGGATCTGATCCGCAAGCTGAACGCCGGAAACCGGTTCTTCGATGAGACGTCGGAGCCTTATCTGGAGCTTGCCAGGGCGGCGGCAAAGGCCTGCGTGCAGGCCGGCTGTGTCATCGAGATCAACACCGGCGGCGTGTATAAGTGCTACCGAAACACGCCCTATCCGGCGGAGCCCATCCTGCGATACATCGGGGAACTGGGAGGAAAGGTGACCATCAATTCCGACGCTCATGACACGAAAGGGATCGATTTTATGTTTCCTCAGGCGTTGGAACTGATGAAGCGATGCGGCTTTTCCACCGTATGGCAGCTGACCGAGGAAGGTATGAAGGGATTTCGGATCGGTTGATATCCCCGTACAACAGTTACATTTATATTACAGCTTCGTGTCAAATCAAAAAAATGACGAAAAATACGGTATAATGTTGTATACGCGGTATTTCTCCCATAGGTGAATGGCGCAGCTTCGAGCCGCCGGGCGGGTAATGGCGGTACCGATACAAAGCAGATACCGTTTTTTTATTTGTTGAAATATGAAGATTGTTGAAAGGGTTGGATGATGAAAAAGGGATTGTTGATGACGATGATATTGACGCTGGTTTTGGCCGCGGTCTTGGGACTGGGCATCGTGACATCCTATGCCGACGCGGTGAATCCCACGCTGGTTCTGGATGGTCAGGTGTTGGAAACGCCGGATCCGCCGGTGATTCGTTCGGGACGTACGCTGCTCCCTGCAAAGATTTTGTTTGAAAGCATGGGGGGGAGTGTAGGATGGGATGGCCAGCTTCGTCAGACGACGATTACTCTGGGAGATACCACGGTGCAGTTGACTATCGATTCCACGACGGCCCTGGTCAACGGTGAAGAGAAGACGCTGGATGTTCCGGCCACCATCATCAACAGCAGGACGTATGTACCGGTCAATTTCGCGGCCACGCAGTTGGGCTGTCAGGTGCTGTGGGACGGAGTCAATCACATCGTCACCGTCAACTCGCCGAAGAAGGCCATCGCGATCACAAATATTCAGGTCATGGAAGCCAGAAGTACCGTTCGCGTGGAGCTGAGCAGCGATGGCGTCGTTGAAAATTACAGGGTCGTTGCCTTCGAAAATCCGGACCGCATCGTCATCGATGTGAGAGGCGCCAAATTGCAGTTCAACGGAGGTACTGCCGGAGGTCTGGGGATTTCCAACGATATCTTTTCCAACGTAAGATTTTCTCAGTTCGATGCGGATACGGTCAGAGCCGTGGTGGATCTGAGCGTTCAGCAGGCGCCGCAGGTCAGCCTGTCTCAGGACAAGATGGCGATCTACATCGATTTTACCACTGACGAAGTCAATGAGGCGGAAGAGCCGGCGGAGGACGATCCTGTGAATGCGGTGGAGCCCGCCGACGATGCGGAGCTGGCGGCGCTGGGTCTGCCCCGTCTGGACTGGAGGATGCAGGGTAAGCTGATCGTCATCGACCCCGGTCACGGTGGAATCGATTCCGGATCGTTGGGATATATTGACGGAGAACTGGCCCTTATGGAAAAGGATATCAACTTACAGATCGGTCTGCGGCTCAACGAGCTGTTGCAGATGGCAGGGGCGTCTACGGCTATGACGCGGACGGAAGACGTTTCCGTCGGGCTTTACGATCGTCCGGAGATCGCCAACGGCCTGTCGGCTGCACTGTTCGTATCCTGCCACAACAATTCCAACGATAACGCATCCCCCAACGGGACGGAGGTTCACTATTCGGTCAAGGCCAGTGAAGCGGATCAGGGCTTTACCAGTAAAGCGATCGCCGAGTCGGTCATGGACGAATTGGAAATATCCATGGGACTGCTGCGCCGGGGAGCGAAGAACAGTCCGGCCTATGCGGTCCTGCGCTGCACGGAGATGCCGGCCATCATTATCGAAGGTGCGTTCCTGTCCAATCCTTCGGATCTGCAGTATATGTTGAGCGACACCTATGTGGAAGATTACGCGTTGGGAGTAGCTCGAGGCATCATCAAGGTACTGAACGCTGCGGTGGACAGCCAGCAGGAATAGCTGCGGCGGACTGTCAGCGGAAATAAAGGAAAAACAGAAAAAGAAACGACGGCGGCCATCGGTCTCAAGGGAGCGGCGGCCGTTCTTTCGTTTTTGTAATGCAATATTCTGGGATCTGTTTTCTGTTTCGGCGTTGTCGGCAGCAATTGACAGAATCCGGGGAATTCATGTAGAATAGAAGAACATTACAGTTTGTTAGTTAGGGGAGGAAGTATGGCTTACACAGCAAAATTATTGTCCATCATGGTAGTGGGGATTCTCATCGGGATCGGAATCAACAAGAACAGCAAAAAAACGGGGAAGGACTGGGAATGGCTGTCTCGTCTGTCGGGCAAGGTACAGACCTTCGTGGTCATCTACCTGATCTTCGTACTGGGTGTGCGGATCGGTTCCGACCGCCATGTCTTCGAGCAGCTGGACAAGCTGTGGATCGTGGCGCTGGTCATCACTGTTGCCGCCATGGGGCTGGGACTTCTGTTTGTCCACATTCTGCGGAAAGTTCTGAAGTTCGACAGGGAAGGGGTGAAGGCAGATGACTAAGAAGATTTTGTTCACCGTGGCTCTGGGGATCCTGTGCGGTCGCTTTGCCACGGAGCATCTGGCACTGTTTCAGTGGATCGTGGACAACAACGGGCTGCTGATTGATCTGGGACTGTACGCTCTTCTGTTCTTCGTGGGATTGGATATGGGGCGGAATGAAACCGTTTTTTCGGATATGAAAAAGGCGGGCTGGAGAATTCTGCTGTTTCCCTTTGCCAGCATGCTGGGTACACTTCTGGGCGCCGCCCTGGTTTCGATCTTTTTTCCTTACAAGGTCAATGAATGCATGGCCATTGCCGCAGGTTTCGGCTGGTATTCCCTGGCGCCTGTGCTTTTGGCGGAATATTCCTCCATCATCAGCGCGATCTGTTTTCTGGCCAACGTCATGCGGGAACTGCTCGCCTTCATCTTCATTCCTATCGTAGCCAAACGGGTGGGATACATCGAGACAACGTCGCTGGCGGGCGCTGCGGCCATGGATACGTGCCTGGCGGTGACGATTCGCTCCACTCACGAGAGAATCGTCATCTATGCCATTGCTTGCGGCATGATCACGGGGACGCTTGTTCCGGTCATCATTCCCATTCTGGTCAGCTTTTAGATTTCAAGGTTTCGGCAAGTTCCACTTTTCCTGAGGAATGGCGCGTTCCTTCAGCTGATCCTTGATGAAGGTACGAAACAGGGCATAGCATACGGAGCAGAGGGGGATGAACAGAAGCATGCCGACCACTCCCAACAGGCTGCCGCCGACGGTGACGGCGGCCAGAACCCAGACGGAAGGAAGACCGACGGAACTTCCCACAACGTGGGGGTAGATCAGGTTGCCTTCGATCTGCTGCAGAACCAGAAACAGAACAACGAATTGAGCGGCCTGCCAGGGATTGACGATCAGGATCAGAAAGGCGCCGACGAAGCATCCGATAAAAGCGCCCACCACGGGGATCAGCGCGGTGACGGCGATCAGAACGCCCACGAGAAGGGCGTAGGGCATCCGAAACAGGGACATGGCACAGAAGAACATGGTACCAAGTATGATGGCCTCTATGCATTGTCCGGAAAAGAATCGAGAGAAGGTCACGTGAGACAGGGACAGAACCTCCATGATCCGATCGGCTGCATGAAGGGGAAACAGTCCGTAGATTACCTGCTTTCCATGACGGGACAGCTTTTCCTTTTGCATCAAAAGGTAGATGGAAAAGACGAAGCTGATGAAGAAGGAGGTGACGCCGCTGATGATTTTTCCGATGGCACTGAAGCTGGAATTGACTGCGGTCGAGGTTATCCCCTGAAGAAGACCTACAGCTTTTTGTGTTAGGGAAGACCAGTTGATGTCCATCCTGTCCAGATACATCTTCACCTCCGGCCAGGAGATGGACAGGGAGTCCAACGTCTGTTCCAGAGATTCCATAGCAGACGGAATCTGCTCGGCAAGCATGGAGAAGGTACGACCCATTTCCGGAACGACCACAAAGAATACGAGAACGATGATACCGGTGGCCAGAATCAGGGTGATCAGATACGCCAGAGGACGGCGAAATCGATCCAGAAGCCCGTTCTTCGGAAAGAGCAGACCTTCGATCCGGCTCATGGGTATGTTCAGGATAAAGGCGATAGCTCCGCCGATGAGGAAGGGAAGAAAGATCCCAAAGAGGCGATGAGCCAGGGACAGAACGCTGGAAATGTTCTGCAGGGCACAGTGAAATGCAATGGCGGAAAACAGGATCAATACGATCTTTTTTATTGTTTTTTTATCGAAATCCATAGAGTCATCTCCGTTCGTAATATCGTGTATGGTTGAGAATGATTGTTCATATAAGTCTATCTCACAGACGCGAAGAATACAAGTGAAGATGGTGTGAAAAATATTCCAAATGGTTCGAATACATCCAAATGTATCGGAATAGATTCGGATGTCTTTGAGTGAAAAGTTGACGTAGGAAAGGAAAAACAGGATAATGAAAAAGTATGGGCTGCCTGTTTTGATGCTGATCGTATTTGAAATCGTGGCTGTCGCGCTCTGGAAAGCGAAAGACAACGCATTTTATCTGTTCAATTTCAGCTACATTGGCTGTTCCATCACCCTGGCTCTCTTTTTGTTTCTCAGGAAGAATCCCCACGCCCGGCGGGTAGCACAGATCCTGGTGGGACTGTACATGCTGGTCTATCTTGGCCTGATCTGCCGTGAAAACATGCAGATCGAGGGATTCTGGTACTACCTGTTTACCGGTGTATTCGAAGCGGCTACCATTCATTACGCGGTGGCCAAGATCTTCGGGCCTCTGTTCTTCGGAAGGGGATGGTGCGGGTACGCCTGCTGGACGGCCATGATATTGGACTTCCTGCCTTACAAGGCTCCGAAGCAGCCGCGAAGAAACATCGGGTGGATTCGTTACGCGGTCTTTATCGCATCGCTCCTGTTTGTAGCGGCTATGTTTTTCGCCCATGCGGCAGACATGGAACGGATCATGTTTCGAGCCTTCGTTGTCGGAAATCTGGCGTATTACGCGGTGGGGATCGGTCTGGCGTTTCGATTTCAGGACAATCGGGCCTTCTGCAAGTACGTATGTCCGATCACCGTATTTCTGAAGCCCATGAGCTACTTTGCTCTGATGAGGATCCAATGTGATGCGGACAAGTGCATCTCCTGCGGTAGATGTAAAAAGGCCTGCCCCATGGATGTGGATGTGACCGATCCGTCCCGGAAGAGAAAGAACGGAACGGAGTGCATTCTCTGTTTTGAATGTGCCAGGGCTTGTCCGAAGGACGCAATATAGGCATGGAATAGAAAAACCCACGTCCGTAAGGGGACGTGGGAATGATCGCTGTTAAAGTGCGGAAGTCGCAGGAGGGAAACGTCATCAGAAATAGCGGAAGACACCGCGGACCTTTCCCAGTATTTTCACATCCTGAACGATGATGGGGCTCATGGAACTGTTCTCCGGCTGTAGACGAACGTGTCCCTGTTCTTTGTAGAAGGTCTTTACCGTGGCTTCGCTTTCAAAGCCATCGATCATCGCTACGACGATGTCCCCGTTGTTGGCGGTGTGTTGTTCTTCCACCAGAATATAGTCGCCGTCGTAAATTCCGACTTCGATCATGCTTTCGCCGCGGACGGTCAGCATGAAATTATTTCCGCGGGACAGAAAACGGGCCGGAATGGGGAAGGAATCTTCGATGTTCTGCTCCGCCAGGATCGGAGTACCGGCAGCAATGCGGCCGATGACGGGGATATCCACCACATCGATGCGCTGGGCATCGTGCGAAGGAGCAGGTGAGGACTGAGACGGAATAGCGGATGGAGCTTTTCGTGCGGAAGCATCGGACGCAAATCCGGACTCCGTTCCTTCCAGATCGAGGATCTCATAGGCTCGCGGCTTGGCGGGGTCCTTGCGGATATAGCCTTTCTTCTCCAGGCTGGCCAAGTCTTTATGAGCCGTGGATGTGGATTTGATATGCATCGCCTGGCAGATCTCACGCACTGTGGGAGGGTACCCCTTCTTTCGAATCTCCTCCTTCATGTAGTTCAGGATCTGCTGTTCGCGCTGTTTTAACTGTTCCATGAAAACCTCCGCTTGTATTTCAAAGAAAAAATAGTATACTGAATTTCGGCTTTATTATATCACATCACGAACAAAATGTAAACAAATGTTCGTCGATTTGTTCTTGGGCACAATAAAAAATAAAATTTACAGAGCGACGGATTCTCTGAGGTTCTGATCGAAACAGCGGATCGCTGACGAAAAGCGATCTCGCTTATAATATCAATAAAAAAATGAGAAAATGACAAAATAATCTTTGACACAGGGAAGGGAATGTGGTATTCTATTCAAGTAGGAAGAAGAAGTTTCCGCTTCTCACCTTACGGCGAAGCTTAGTAAGGTCAATGATGAAAACACCCCGGGATGGGTTGGTTTTGTTGAGGCGGATAACTTTATCCGCCTTTTTTAGTTTAGTAGGAGGTGCAAAACAATTAGCAAGGAGTGCCAGATCAACGAAGAAATTCGTGAGAGAGAAGTCAGATTAATTGACGCTGAGGGAAATCAGCTTGGAGTTGTCAGCATCGATGTTGCCATGGACAAGGCTAACGAAGCAAAGCTGGACCTGGTGAACATCGCACCGAACGCCAAACCGCCCGTATGTAAGATCCTTGACTACGGAAAGTACAGATACGAGCTGAAGAGAAAAGAAAAAGAAGCTCGTAAAAAACAGAAGGTGGTTCAGGTAAAGGAGATCCGTCTGGGGATCTTTACCGAAGAGCACGACTTGAATGTTAAAGCGAACAACGCTGCCAAGTTCCTGAAGGACGGCGACAAGGTGAAGGTTAGTCTGCGCCTGCGCGGTCGTGAAATGGGATATGCAGCTCAGGGACAGAAGACCATGGAACACTTCGCGGAAATGATCGCGGAGGTGGCCACTGTGGAGAAGAAGCCCCAGCTGGAAGGCCGCAGCCTGTACATGGTTTTAGCACCGAAGAACGACAAATAGATCGGACATGAGATCAAAATAGGAGGAATTAGAAAATGGCAAAGATGAAGTCCCATAGAGGAGCAATGAAGAGATTCAAGGTTACCGGTTCTGGTAAAGTAGCGAGACACAAGGCCTACAAGAGCCATATCCTTACAAAGAAGAGCACCAAGAGAAAGAGAGGTCTGAGAAAGTCCACCGTTCTGGGTAGTGCAGACCACAAGAGAATCAAGGCTGTATTAAACGTGTAATTTAGGGAGGTAAGTGAAATGGCAAGAGTTAAGAAGGGCGTAAACGCACACAAGAGACATAAGAAGATTTTAAAGCTGGCTAAGGGCTTCTACGGCGCAAAGAGCAAGGTATTCAAGGCTGCAAATCCCGCAGTTATGAGATCCCTGCGTTCCGCATACGTTGGAAGAAAGCTGAAGAAGAGACAGTACAGACAGATGTGGATCGCAAGAATCAACGCAGCTGCCAGAATGAACGACATCTCCTACAGCCGCCTGATGGATGGTCTGAAGAAGGCCAACATCGACATCAACAGAAAGATGCTGTCCGAAATGGCTATCTACGATCCCGCAGGCTTCACTAAGATGGTAGAAGCTGCTAAGGCTGCTCTGAAATAAGAGAACCGGATCGGCCGATTCAAAAAATAACGAAGGACTGTTTTCCAAAACGGAAGACAGTCCTTTTTTCTTGGGAAAAGCCGACGAACCTAACCACGCGATCGGCGAAGTGCTATTACACAGTGGAAAACCGGTATATCGTTCTGTGGTTGTATACGTCTCCGGCCCGCAGGATCGGCTTCGCAAAGTGACCGTAGGCCATGGCGTTGGGGAAATACTGGGTTTCCAGGCAGAAGGCGCAGCGCCCTTCGTAGGGCTTATCTGACTTGCCGGTCATACCACCGACAGGATAGTCGGGAGTATAGAGCTGAACGCCGGGCATGGTGGTCAGCGTTTCCATGCGGATGCCGCTTTCCAGGCTGATGGCGAATGCCGCCGTCGCCATCGGGCTGTCGACGGCGGTATCACCGCGGTCCGAAGATGGGACGGAAGCGGAAAGTGCAGGGCGAACCACGAAATTATGGTCGTAGCCTCCGGCCTGACGCAGCTGGGGATGATCTCCGTCGATGCAGCTGCCGATGGGCTGGTAACTGCGAAAATCGAAGGGCGTACGATCCACGGTCAAAATCTGGCCGTCGGGAACGGCGTCGCTGTTCAGCGGTGTGAAAAAGTCGCTTTCCAGCAGGAGCTGCTGGTCCAGCACGTTTCCTTCGCCGTGGCCGTTCAGGTTGAAATAGCTGTGATTGGTCAGATTGCAGATCGTATCCCTGTCGGAGACGGCAGTGTAATGGATGGAAAGGCTGTTATCGCGAAGAAGCTGATAATCGACGCTGACCTTCAACCGGCCGGGAAAGCCTTCCTCGCCGTCGGGACTGACCAGAGAAAAACGGACGCCCAGATAGGTGATCTCCGCTTTCCATACTTTCTTGTCGAAGCCCACGATGCCTCCGTGGAGGCAGTTGGAGCCGTTGTTCTGAGCCAGCGTAAACCGCTGACCGTCCAGCAGAAACTGTCCGCCGCCGATGCGGTTGGCACAGCGGCCAACTGTTGCTCCGAAGTAACACGTATTGTCTTCGTATTCCTTCAAGGTATCGTAGCCTAACACCACATCCCGAACGGCGCCGTGACGGTCGGGAACGGAGAGCTTCTGCAGCGTGGCACCGTAGGTTAAAACAACAGCTTCCATGGAACCGTTGCTGAGGATCCAGCGCTCTACGGACTCACCGCTGCGGGTGGTTCCGAAGGGTTGGGAGGTGACGGTAACTTTGTAATCGCTCATGCTCCGGCCTCCTTACAGCTGGTTCAAAAAGCGCAGAAGGGCGCTGCGGCCTTCCGGCGTACGCTTGTAAACACCGGCGTCGGAAAGAACCTCAGAGAATACGATGCCCACTTCCTTCTGCAAAATGTCCATAGCGTTGTTTTCGTCCACGCGGTCGTACTTCGGCAGGAATTCCTTAACCCAGTCGCCGTGCTTTTCCGTTCGAGGGTCGGCCTTCATGGCTGCGGCCAAAGCATCGCCGGAAAGGGTGGAAATCTGTTGAGCCAGCACAGCCAGTTCTTCCTTCAGACGGGAGGGGAGAACGGCCAGGCCCATGACCTCGATCAGGCCGATGTTTTCCTTTTTAATGTGATGGAGGTGAGCGTGAGGATGATAGACGCCCAACGGATGTTCCTCCGTGGTGATGTTGTTGCGCAGAACCAGATCCAGCTCGAAACGTCCATCCCGGAACCGGGCGATGGGTGTAATGGTGTTGTGCGGAACGCCATCGGTCTCCGCAAAAATGAACGCCGCCTCGTCGGAGTAGCCTCGCCAGCTGTTCAGAATGTGATCCGCCAGATCTACCAGCCGCTGATCGTCGGCGCAGGAGAGGCGCAGGACGGACATGGGCCAACGGACGATGCCACAGATGATATCCTCATAGCCAGCGACCGTAAACGATTCTTCCACGGGGGCTACCTCCATGGGGAAGGTGTAGTGTCCACCCTGGAAATGGTCGTGGGACAGGATGGAACCGCCTACGATGGGAAGGTCGGCGTTGGATCCCACGAAATAGTGGGGAAAGGCCTTGACAAAGTCCAAAAGCTTTCGGAAGCAGGCCCGGTCGATCTTCATGGGCGTGTGCAGGGAATTGAATACGATGCAGTGCTCGTTGTAATAAACGTAGGGCGAATACTGGAAGTACCAGGGGCTGTCGTTGATGGTGATGGGAATGATGCGGTGGTTCTGACGGGCCGGATGGTTGATCCGACCGGCATAGCCTTCGTTTTCGGCGCACAGCTGACACTTGGGATAACCGGCAGGGGCGGCTGCACCGGCAGCGGCGATGGCCTTGGGATCCTTTTCCGGCTTGGACAGGTTGATGGTGATGTGCAGATCGCCGAACTCAGTGGGGGCGAACCATTTCATATCCTTGGCGATGCGATCTCTGCGAATGTAGTTTGTGTCCTGGCTGAACCGATAGTACCAGTCGGTGGCCGTTTCGGCCCCCTCCTCATACAGCGCCCTGAATTTGTCGATGATGACGCTGGGCATGGGGGTGAGGCGGCCCATCAGTTTCGTATCAAACAGATCCCGGGCAACGATGGACTCCGGATCCACCAGATTCTGATCGGCGGCAATGGCGATCAGAGCATCCAGAATTTCGTGAAGAGGAGGAAGCTCCCGTTCGTCGGCGGGATCGCCGTCGCAGCAGGAGCCTGCCGCGGGAAGCTCATCCAGCCGGAGGGTTTCCAACAGAGCGTTAACGGCGTAGATCCGGTCTTCCGGCCGGATCATACCGCAGTTCACAGCGTATTGTACCAGTTGTTCGATGGGATGAAGCATGAAGAAACCTCCTGCGTTACTTTTCAAAACCATTGGGATGGGACTTGTGCCATTTCCAGGCGCTGGCGATGATGGTCTCCAGATCGGCAAACTTGGGATCCC
>JAGATO010000044.1 GCA_017621195.1 Bacillota bacterium
ACCCGAGTGGATGGCGAAGCAATCCGTGGGATTTGGAGACCACTACCAGGCTGTAGCAAAAACAACGGGACTCCACCTCATTAGCAAAGAAATCCTCGCAAGGCGAGGACTTCTAAGTTGCTTGGATTATTATTTGAATTGAACCGCCGGGTGCCGAACGGCATGCCCGGTGGTGTGAGAGGGGCTATGCAATAGCCCCTACTCGATTATTCCGGGAGAAGTACAAACCTTTGTTGAAGGAAAATGGGAAATATGCTACAATAAAATTTAAACTAATGATCGCAACGGAGGAAGGCTGAGAATGAAAGTTCTGTTGACCACGTTAAACTCGAAATATGTGCATTCTAATCTGGCACTGAAATATCTGTATGCGGTAGCGCTGGACTGGGAAGCCGACGTGGATATCAAGGAGTTCACCATCAACAATCCCTCGGATTACGTCTTCGGCGAATGGATTCGGGGCGGATACGACGTCATCTGCCTCTCCTGTTATATCTGGAACATCCGACAGACCTGTGACCTGGCGGAAGACATCAAGCGGGCGAGGCCGCAGACCGTCATCGCTCTGGGAGGACCGGAGGTCAGCTTTGAGACGGAAGCGTTTCTGAGAGAACATCCCTGGGCGGATTTCGTTCTGATGGGTGAGGGCGAAGGCGTATTCTATCGCTGGATGGAGCAGCTGTTTTCGGAGATGCCGGATTACGGTTCCGTGCGGGGCCTGGCTTGGCGAAAGGATGGAACCGTTGTGGTCAACGATCCGGCGCCGCCTCTGAAGTTCGAATCCGTCAGCTTTCCCTATGCATATCTTCCGGCGGAAGACGACAAGGTGCTGTACTACGAGTCCTCTCGGGGCTGTCCGTTCCGCTGCGCCTACTGTTTATCCTCGGTGGACAAAAACATTCGCGTTCTGCCGCTGGAGCGGGTGAAAAGCGAATTGAGCTATTTCATCTATAAAAAGGTCAAACAGGTCAAGTTCATCGACCGCACCTTTAACTTCGACGCACAGCGAAGCCGCCACATCTTCCGGTATCTGATCGAAAACGACAACGGCGTCACTAACTTCCACTTTGAAATGTGCGGTGATCTCATCGACGACGAGACGCTGGAACTTCTGAAAACCGCCAGAAAGGGGCTGTTCCAGTTCGAGATCGGCGTTCAGTCCACCGATCCGCAGGTACTGCGGAGCTGCGGCCGCGGCGGAAATCTGGAAAAGCTGTCCAGGGCAGTAAAGCAGCTTCGGGAGCTGGGAACGATCCACCTTCATCTGGATCTGATCGCCGGTCTTCCCGGCGAGACATTTCAGGGCGTTCGGACGTCCTTCAACGACGTTTACAACTGGAAGCCGGACGCGCTGCAGCTGGGCTTTCTGAAGGTTCTGAAGGGGTCGCCCATGGCGGAGATGGCCCAGAGATACGGGATCATAGCGCGGCGTACGCCACCCTATGAGACGATCAGAACCGATGCCATCAGCGCCGAAGAACTGGTTCGGCTGAAGATGATCGAAGAGGTTCTGGATCTGTACTGGAACCGGGGCGGGTTCCGTCGAACCCTGGACGTTCTGACCGACGATGTATATTCGACTCCCTTTGATTTCTATCAGGAGTTTTCCGGGTTTTATTATGAAAAGGGATATCAGCACTGCTCCCATAAAAAAGAGGACCTGTACCGGATTTTGGACCGGTTTGTGAGAGAGCGGGTTCACACTCTGGGAGAAGGGGCTTCGGACCGGGGAGAACCGCGGAATGCGGCTTTGGAGATCCGGCGGCTGTTAAAGCGGGATATGGCGGATACGCTGAACCCGGACGCCATCAAAAAATTTGAAAAGAAGGGTTGGGAACTTACGTGACGAAAAAATGGGAACGCGTGGGAAGATATCTGGAAAAATACGCGGACGCTCTGGTCTTTGACCAGTTTCAGGAGGGCTTTCTCAAACGCGAGAAAATCGATATGTTCATGAGGCAGGTGCCTGTGCCCATGAGACTGGAGGATGTGGTCAGTTTTCACACGCAGAAAGGGCTGGATGTGATGCGCGTGGCCCAGAACATGATCCGCGTTCTGGGGATCAACCCCAGCTTTTCCTACGCACAAAGCTATCTGCGCTACATCCGGATGTATTTCAACGAGAACATCGCCGAAGCGGTGGTGAAGGACGGAGAGCAGCGGGCCCGAGAGGGGAACGTGGAGGAGGCTCTGATCTACTTCCGGGCGGCACTGGTCATGGCGCCGCAACAGAAAAATGCTCTGTTCGACTACGGGCTTGCCTGCCGTCAGCTGGCGGAGCAGGACAGCGACGACGAAGCGTACCGCGGCGCTATGAAGGCCGATTCCATCGAAACCTTCGAAGAACTGGCCGGAGCGCATCCGGACTTCGCTCCCACCTATTATTATCTGGGATATATCTATCTGAACATGGGTCTGTATACCAAGGCTCAGCTGACCTTCCGGCTGTTTCTACAGCTGTCGGAGCCCCGAAACGGCGGCAATCTTCCGGAGAAGGGTGAGGCGGCGAAGGGCGTCGGCTCCGATTTCGGTATCGACGACGCAACGCTGTCAGAGCAGAGAAAGGAAATCTGTCAGCGCCTGGAACAGCTTACCGAGCCGGTGAAGATCGAAGGCGGGATTAACCACATTCTGGCCGGTCGGCCGGAGGTGGGGCTCAGCATTCTGGAACCCTACGTGGACGGGCCTTACGACACCTGGTGGCCGCTTCATTACTATCTGGGCCAGGCTTGCGTCAGTACCGGATGCATCGATGAAGCCATCCTGCGGTTTCGTCGCGTATTACAATTGAATCCTTCTCATGCGGAGACCATGAACGAATTGGCGGAGATCTACGAGGCCAAGGGGGACGCCGTTATGGGTGAAAAGTATAGGAACAAAATCGAACTTGTAAAGGAGAAGTAGCAGATGAACAACAAACATTTACTGACCGGAAATGAAGCAGTTGCCAGAGGGGCCTACGAGGCAGGTCTGATGTTTGCTTCCGCGTATCCGGGAACACCCAGCACAGAGATTCTGGAGACGCTGGCGGAATACAAGGATTCGCTGTACTGCGAATGGGCGCCTAACGAAAAGGTGGCACTGGAAGCCGCCATCGGAGCTTCTATCGCCGGAGGAAGAGCTCTGGCGGCTATGAAGCACGTGGGCGTCAACGTGGCTGCCGACCCTCTGTTTACCGCAGCCTACACCGGTGTCAACGGCGGTCTGGTCCTGGCGGCAGCCGACGACCCGGGTCAGCACAGCTCTCAGAACGAGCAGGACAACAGAAACTATGCCATCGCTGCCCGGCTCTTGATGCTGGAGCCTTCCGATAGCCAGGAAGCCAAGGATTTCACCAAGCTGGGCTTCGAACTGTCCGAACGGTTCGATATGCCGGTGATGCTGCGCCTGACCACCCGCGTCTGCCACAGCAAGAGCGTAGTGGAATTTGAGGAACGCCAGGAAGTGGGAGCCAAGCCCTACGAAAAGGATATCCGCAAGTACGTCATGGTTCCGGCCAACGCCAAGGTGAAGCGGGCCCATCTGGAGGACGTGCTTCGCGCCATGGCGGAGTATTCCAACACCTGTGAAATCAACAGAGAAGAGATCAACGGCACGGAGATCGGCGTCATCAGCGCCGGCGTTGCCTATCAATACGCAAAGGACGTGTTCGGACCGGAGGCATCCTACCTGAAGCTGGGTATGACCTATCCCATGCCCTTGGAGAAGATCAAGGCCTTCGCGTCCAAAGTGAAGAAGCTGTACGTCATCGAGGAGATGGATCCCTACATGGAACGCCAGATCAAAGAGGCGGGGATCGACTGCATCGGAAAGGACGTCATTCCGGCCTATGATGAGCTGAATACCGATATCATCCGCAAGGCGGTCTTCGGCGAAGAAGCGCCGACGCTGTCCTCTGACAAGACCGCTGTAGTCCGTCCGCCTGCCATGTGCGCAGGATGTCCGCACCGCGGATTCTTCTACGCCTTGTCGAAAAAGAAGAACATCATGGTGACCGGCGACATCGGTTGTTATACGCTGGGAGCGGCAGCTCCGCTGGCAGCTCTGGACACCACCGTCTGCATGGGAGCTTCCATCAGCATGGGCCACGGTGCAGCTAAGGTGTTCCGCGCTTCGAATTCCGACAAGAAGGTCGTAGCGGTCATCGGAGACTCCACCTTCTTCCACTCCGGAATTACCAGCCTCATCGACGTTACCTACAACAAGGGCGTGTCCGTTTCCGTCATTTTGGACAACCGGATCACGGGCATGACCGGCCACCAGCAGAATCCCGGAACGGGTCTGACCCTCATGGGCGAGCCTGCGGTAGAGGTGGACATTCCGATGCTGTGTCAGGCCATCGGCATGAAGAAAGAAAACATCTATACGGTCAATCCGCTGAAGCTGGCAGAGGTGGATGCGGCGCTGGACGAAGCGCTGGCCAAGGACGAACCCTGCGTCATCATCACCAAGTGGCCCTGCGTTCTGAAGAAATTCACTCAGGAGGATAAATCCAGCTTCGATCTGTCCCCCAAAAAGTGCGTCATCGATCAGGAGAAGTGCAGAAAGTGCAAGATGTGCGTCAAGACCGGATGCCCGGCCATCTATTCCGGCGATACTATCACCATCAACCGGGAATCCTGCACCGGCTGCGGCGTCTGCGCCCAGGTTTGTCCCTTCGATGCGATCAAGGAGGTAAAGTAAGATGAGCGAAACGAAGAATATACTGTTGGTCGGCGTAGGCGGTCAGGGAACGATCCTGGCCAGCAAGATCCTGTCTGCCGGGCTGTTGGAAGCCGGGTACGACGTAAAGATGTCCGAGATTCACGGCATGTCCCAGAGAGGCGGAAATGTCAGTACGCAGATCCGCTTCGGTGAGAAGGTGTACTCGCCCATCATCGGCAAGGGGGAGGCTGACATTATCGTCGCTTTCGAGACTATGGAAGCGCTGCGCTGGATTTCCTGTCTGAAGGTGGGAGGAAAGATGGTCATCAACGATCACGAGATTCCCTCCGTTCCCATCCAGATGGGCGTGGCAGAATATCCGGAAGGCGTTTTGGAAGAACTGGCGTCCAAGGCGGACGTGTCCATCTTCAAGGCAAGCCAGATTGCCGAAGAGCTGGGAAACCCCAAGACCATGAACATCGTCCTGCTGGGAGCTCTCGTCAAGGCTCTGAACATGCCTCACATCGACTGGGAGAAGGCCATTCGCGACAACGTGAAGAAGGACTTCGAAGATATCAACATCCAGGCGTTCTACGCCGGCGCGGCTCAGGTATAACATGGGAAAGAAACACAAAAAGCAGCGCAGCAGCCGGGCGCTGGCGCTGGCGAAAGAAGAAATCAAAGGCAAGAAGCGGGTGGTGGCGGTCTACTTCATCCTCCGCTTCCTGGTGATTGCCACCATGATCCTGCAGGCGTTCAACGGCGACTGGAACAGCGTGTTCCTGTGCGGCCTGACGCTGGTGCTGTTTTTGATCCCGGCGTTCATCGACCGCAGGCTTCACATCGAGCTGCCCAATACGCTGCAGATCATCATTCTGCTGTTCATCTTCGCAGCGGAGATTTTAGGGGAGATCCACGAATACTATCTGCAGTTTCCTCACTGGGACGCCATGCTTCACACCATCAACGGCTTTCTGATGGCGGCCATCGGCTTTTCCATGATCGACATTCTGAATGAGAGCGAAAAGTTTTCCATCAAATTGTCGCCTCTGTTCGTTGCGCTGGTGTCCTTCTGCTTTTCCATGACGGTAGGCGTCATGTGGGAATTCTTCGAGTACGGCATGGATCTGTTTTTCCTGACGGATATGCAGAAGGATACGATCATCACCTCCGTTACCTCGGTGGTCTTTGAACCCTCCGGAAGGAACATCCCCGTGACGATCCCCATCGAGAGCATCGTGGTCAACGGAGAAGTCTGGAACTACGGCGGTTATATCGACATCGGTCTTCACGATACCATGGCGGACCTGTTCGTCAACTTCATCGGTGCCGTAGTGTTCTCCGCCATCGGCCTCTTTTATATCAAGGGGAGAAGCAAGGGCAACTTCGCCAGGCGGTTCATTCCCCGAAAGAAGACAAAGGAAGAAATCGAGGTGGAGGAAGAGCTTCTGCGGAAGATGCGGCCGGAGCCGGAAGACGGATTTTCGTCCGACGTGAAGTGATTTTTTCGCATAAACCACCGACGGAGAGGGAAGAATAACGGCAGTACGGTAGAAAGGAGGTACTGCTGTGGATCGGATGACGGAAGAAAAGGTGTGTCGCGAGCACGAAATGAACGCGGGCAACGCAGCAAGCCGCCGAGGAGCGACGACACCCGTGGAAGGATTTGCAACGTTTCCTCTGGCGGATCGGGCGCAGACCGCAGCCATCACCCATGAGGCGATGCCTGCGGTAGAGGACGTCCGGTTCGTCAAGGAATTCGGCGACGAAAACGAAAAATAAAATAGTTAAAAAACAGTTGACATTATGGCGCGTCTATACTATAATAATATCTGTCGTCGGACGACTGGTATTCCAAGGTAGCTCAATGGTGGAGCACTCGGCTGTTAACCGATAGGCTGTGGGTTCGAGCCCCACCCTTGGAGCCAATTTTTTAGAGACGTCCTCCGGGATGTTTTTAACGCCGGAGTGGCGGAATAGGCAGACGCACAGGACTTAAAATCCTGCGGTCCTCACAGACCGTACCGGTTCGACCCCGGTCTCCGGCACCAACTTCATAACATGACATCGCGGGGTGGAGCAGTTGGTAGCTCGTCGGGCTCATAACCCGAAGGTCATAGGTTCAAATCCTATCCCCGCAACCAACGATATGTTCCCGGAATTCTGACGAATTCCGGGTTTTTTATTGCCATTGGACCATCGATCCGGGGAAAGGAGGATTTTACCCGGATTTTACTCTAACTTTTCCCGGATGCGATTTCGCACGGATTTTACATTTTCTATACTGGAATAAATATCTATGGAAAAGAGAAGATCCGGACTGTACCGGATCGTGGAAAAGGAAAGTGTGAGATGACAATGAACGTATATCTGAATCGGGAACTGTCCTGGCTGAAATTCAATGAACGGGTTTTAGAGGAAGCGGAGAGTCACAGCGTTCCCCTGTGCGAGCGACTGAATTTCGCTTCCATTTATCAGAGCAATCTGGATGAATTCTTCATGGTGAGGGTTGGATCGCTGGCGGATCAGATGCTGTTGTCCAAATCGATCAAGGATAACAAGACACATATGACACCGGAAGAACAGATCAGGTCTATCATTAAAATGGTGAGGCAGCTGAATCGGCGCAAAGATGCGGTGTATGTCGAATTGATGGAGCAGCTGGAGGGCTATGGAATTCGCCTGGTCAACTTTCAAAAGCTGGGCAGCCAGGAGAGCCGTGAATTGGAACGATATTTCGACACGGAAGTCTCTCCGTTGACTTCACCGACCATGGTGAGTCGACGGCAGCCGTTTCCCTTTTTACAGAACAAAGAGATCTATGCGATCGGTGTATTGACAGGAAAGGGAGGTCAGGAGAAGCTGGGGATCATTCCCTGCAGTACTGGCGTGATTCCCCGGCTCATCGGTGTTCCGGTCCATCCGGGGGACTATATGCTGTCCGAAGAATTGATCCTTCATTTTCTGCCGAAGGTCTTTTCGGGATATCGGGTGGTATCCAAATCCCTGCTTCGGATTACCCGAAACGCGGATATCGATCCCGATTCCGTCTTTCCGTGCCGTTCGCCTCTGGATCTGTCCTTCCTGTTTCCCGGGGTGATGATCCTGCGCTGTGTGGTGGATCGGTACGAAGGAAAAGAACTGACGGTCAGTCAGTATGGCGTCCGGGAGGGCTACCTTCAGAAGTGGATTCGAGCCCGGCTGTTCGACGTGGAAAACACATGAGAAGAGACAAAAGAAATACGATTCATGACTTTTATGTCAATTATAATTACGTTTTTCTTTCGGGTTTTGCAATTCCGTATGACTTTCAACCTCTGAACTCTCTCCGAAATGGGAGTATGCTTAATGTCTATTACATTATGTGGTGAATTAGTTCAAAATAATTCACCTCTTTCTATTATTTTTGCATTCTCTGATTGAGTATGGGAACTGTCCATGGTATACTGATTTCACTCGTCAATTTCAAAGTGTGCATGTTAGAATACGCTAATATTGTAATTTGAAATGACATTTCGCCATCTTATCATCGATCATGTGAACCATTGCGGCGGAACGTTGGAGGACATGGAACGATAAGACAGTATCAAACGAGCGAAGGAGAAAGAAATGAAAAAACTCGTATGCCTGTTGATGGCGCTGGTGATGGCGACCGCCGTGCTGGGCGGCTGCGGAACACCGACGGCCGAGAACGGACAGGGCCAAAGCGAAAGCGGAAAAGAAAAAGTTACGGTGGCGCTGTGGGGAACCCAGCTTCTGGAGAATTACGCCCAGTATCTGTGCGATGAATTCCCGGAGGTGGAGTTCGAGTTTACGCTGGCCACCAATTCCACGGATTACTATCGATATCGCAACGACCGCGACGATCTGCCGGACATCCTGACAGTGCGCCGGTTTTCCCTGAAGGACGCGGTTCTGATCAAGGATCTGCTGTACGATCTGTGCGATACGGAGTTGGCCTCTACCTTCTACGGTACGTATCTGGATAACTACACCTACGATGACGGTACGATCAACTGGCTGCCGGCCTGCGCTGACGTGGACAGCATCATCATCAACGAGACGCTGTTCGAAGAATACGACGTTCCCATTCCGACCGATTACGATTCGTTCATCGCGGCCTGTGAGGCCTTTGAGAAGGTGGGAATTCAGGGCTTGCCTCCGATTTCGGTTCGGATTACACCTGCATGGAAGTGCTGCAGGGCTTCGGTTCCGCTCAGCTCCTGGCCATGGAAGGCCGGGAATGGCGCCAGAAATACGAGAGCGGCCTTACAAACCAGCTGTCGGAAGAAGTGTGGATGCCCGTCTTTGAGAAGTTCTTCGATATAAAGGAAAAGGCCGGTCTGGGAGAAGAAGAGACGAAGATGGTCAACCTGGATCCCAAGGAGTTGTACACCGTCGGAAAGCTGGCTATGTACCGCGGTACGGGTACGGGCGTTATCGCCTTCCCCGGGCGCGAAGGAGATCGTTCGCTTCTGATGCCTTATTTCGGCGATACGGAGAAAGAAAACTGGTACCTGACCTATCCCTCCTTCCACGTGGCTGCCAGCAAGAAGGCAATGGAGGACCCGGAACGGGAAGAGCTGATCCTGCGGATCATGACAGCGATGCTGAGCCAGGAGGGCCAGAGCTGTATCACCTACGGAAAGAACATGATCCCCTATAATAAAGATGTAACGCTGGAGCTGCTGCCTGAGCTGGATAATATCAAGTCCTACATCGAGCAGAACAAGATGTACATCCGTCTGGCATCCAGCGAGATGTTCAGCATTTCGAAGGATATGGTACAGCGCATCCTATTGGGCGAACTGACCACGCCGAGGGAGGCGTTCGATGCCTTCAACGTCCTGATGGCGGAGGATCAGACGTCGGGAGAAGTGGTGGCTCACGTGGATACGGCGTATTCCAACGAGTTCACTGCGGAGCATGGAAACGTAGCGGCATCCGCCGTCTACAACACGGTTCGCGCAGAAGCGGGTGTGGACATGGTATTCGGTCAGTCCTGCTACATCAGCAGCGACGTCTATGCCGGTGACTACACGATGCAGGATCTGGGTTACCTGATCAACAACGACGTAGGAAAGCCCGTGATCGCCCGCATGAACGGTGATCAACTGGCGCATCTGGTACAGTACACCCTGTCTTTGAAGGGTAACCGCGGCGCCGTTTCCAACGACAGTACGCTGTACGTATCCAGCGGCTTCGAAATGGACATTGCGAAGACGGAGGATGGGTACATGCTCAACGGATTGACGGTGAACGGCGAACCGATGGATCCCGAGGCTACCTATTCCATTCTCGTATGCAGCGACTACGACTGGTACGTAGTGGACGCTCTGAAGGCAGCCGGCTGCGATGATTATGAACACGATTCCGTTCACTTCGAGGCCTATGTCGTGAAGCGGCTGGCGGAGAAGGGCGGTCAGCTGGAAGAACCTACGGATTACATGACGCTCCAATAAGAGAGCCGATGGTTCCCCTATTTCATATGACTTTGTTTGAAAACGTCAGATTTGGCCAGGTGCCAAACCTGGCGTTTTTTCATAGAGTTCCGGTTCGCAGAATCAAAAAGAACGTTGACTTACCCCGTTTTTTTCGTAGGATAAAAGAAGATAGAAGAAAAGGAAATTGAGAAAAGGGGGTATCATTATGAAGAAGTCAGTGAGCTTTTTACTCTGTATCATCATGATTCTGTCCTGTCTGCCCAAGGTATCGTGGGCGGCGGAGGATGTTCCGGAGGTTTCGGTGACGTTGGATCTGGGGAAAGGGAGAATCACCATCGGACCTGATTATTACCGCATCGAGGATCAAAATCAAAATGAAATTGAGCAAGGAGAACACACCGGCAGTTACATTCTGACCGGGATAGCAAATCCGAATTTTCTCCCGGATAACGGAGGTGGATGCTATGTTGAGGTTTATAAAACCACCGGTGTGGACATCACCCTGGACAATGTCAACATTACCATCCCGGAAGGGAAGAATGCACATGCTCTTTTTGTAACGAGTGCGGATGCGACGGTGAATCTGATGCTGAAGGGAACAAACAAAATAACCGGTGGTTCTCTGGGGAGATACGCCGTGGATTGTTTGGGAAGTACGTTGAACATTCGCGGGAACGGAAGCCTGACAGTGAACAGCAAAGCATTGCAGATGCCGGAAGGTGTATCGGAAGAAGTACAGAGCAATGTTGTGTTCACAAGCAAAGGAATTGCCGCAGAGACCATCACCATCTCCGGCTACGGTATCGCTGCCATGAAGCCTTTGCACATCAATGGCGGTGAGGTGAGTGTCATCGGAGTGATCGACAACGGCGGCGCGGAGGAAACGACCACAAATGTGGCAATTTTCTATTATGGAGAAGAAAGCGAATCGGAACCGGCGGTGATCATGACCGGAGGAAAGCTTACGGCAGAGTACGCTTCGAAAGCCGGATCGGAGGGTTTGGAGATTCAGGGTACGGCCGTGAACGGTACGGTAGACCTGTCTAACTACGGTGACTACTGCTGGCGGACGGAACGGAATGATCAAAAATTCAACTGGTCCAGCGGAACGGAACAGCAGTATGTGAACGGCAGCGATTACGCCGCTTTGCAGATTCAATCCTCGATTCCGGTGGAACTGGATCCGAACGGTGGTACGGTAGAGCCCGATCAGGTACAGATGGGACGGCACGATACGGCGGACGACCTTCCTACGCCGGAACGCAGCGGCTATTCTTTCCGGGGTTGGTATACACAGCCCGATGGAGGGATCAAAGCGGATTCGGATTTCGAATTTAACGAAGAGTTAAAATTATACGCTCACTGGAAGAAAAAGTCCAGCAGTTCGTCCGGCTCGTCTTCCGGCAGTTCCTCTACCGAAGGTTCCGTTTCGGACGGCGATCAGCCGGAGAAACCGGATCCTTCCGTGGATGAGACCGGCGATCCTGCCGCTGACTGCGATCACGGCAGCGACTGTTCGCTGAATCATTTCAACGACGTGAACAGCGAGGCCTGGTATCACGATGGTATCGATTTCTGTGTGACCAACGGCCTGATGAACGGTACCGCTGACAAAACCTTTGCTCCTGACCGGTCCACGTCCCGGGCCATGTTGGTGACGATCCTGTACCAGATGGAAGGCCGGCCTGAAGCCGGAGACAGCAGCTTTGCGGATGTGAGCGACGGTACGTGGTATTCCGATGCCGTTTTCTGGGCATCGAGTTGCGGAATTGCAGGCGGCATCGGAAACGACCGCTTCGCTCCGGATCAGGCGCTGACTCGCGAACAGCTGGCGGTGATCCTGTACCAGTATGCGAAATACAAGGGCTATGATGTTTCCGTGGACGGAGAAGCGGATCTGGACTTCGCGGACAGTGCCGATGTGAGCAGCTGGGCGAAGACCGCTTTGAAATGGGCCGTCCAGAACAAGCTGATCAACGGCGTCGGTTTTGACCGTCTGTCCCCCAAGGGTCAGGCAACCCGCGCCCAGATGGCTACGATCCTGTACCAGTTCTGTCGGATCTTTGCGCAGAACGTGACGAAGTAATGCGGTGGAATGATCGCTGAATGATCACTGTAAGAAAAGAAAATGGCGATATCTGGTTTTCACAATCAGGTATCGCCTTTATTTGTTGTGATTATAGAACAGATACCGGACAGTACCAGGACTCCCGGTTATAAGGAATGAGTTCATCGCTCATGCAGAGGATAATACCAGGCTGAACATCCATTTTGAACTGCCGGAGAACACCGAAATTTTTATCCGGCTGGGAAGGCTCCTTGCCCTTTTTAATTTCGATGGGATACATTTTGTCTCCCTCAACGATCAAAAGATCGATCTCTTTCTTGTCAATATCACGATAGTAGAACAGATCAACGGGTTTGCCTGCATTATAGTAGCTTTTAACGATTTCCGACACCACATAGGTCTCGAAGAACGCTCCGTCCATTGCTCCATTCTGCAGAGTCTCTGCGCTGGGCCACCGACAGAGATAAGCAGCGAGGCCGGTATCCATGAAATATACCTTTGGGGTCTTCACCAGGCGCTTGGTTATGTTGGAAAAATAGGGACGAAGGATAAAGATGACGCCGGAACGCTCAAGGATCGTGACCCATGCTTTTGCCGTTGGTGCAGAGATGCCAATCGTACCGGCAATCTCATCATACTTCAGCTCCTGTCCGGTTCGTGCCGCCATATAGACAAGGAAATCGTAAAACTCGTTCAGTTTGCCGACCTGAGCCAGATCTTTGATGTCACGCTCAATGTAGGTGTTGATATAGTCCATGTAGAAACGGTCGCGGTCAAGATCTGTGGCGCGAAGTTTCGGCATTCCGCCGCGGAAAATATCCTCATAGACCTGATGAATGTTTTTGCACTTGCTGTATTTCAGTCGCTCACGAATGGATGTCAGGTCAGGATGAAACAAGGCGGCCGGGCGCTCCTCAATCTCTGCAGTAGAAAGGCTTG
>JAGATO010000045.1 GCA_017621195.1 Bacillota bacterium
AATAGCTTCGGCCAGAGTCCGCCTTCAAATCCGCCGGTTTGCAGTCCGCCAGGTCGAAGATCCTGTTTGCCAGGATCTTGGGCGCTTCCTCTTCCTTGAAGTTCACCGTTCCCTTGATGACGATGGTACCGTCCTCCCGGATCCAGTTTCTGGCCTGTTCAAAGACGCTGGGGAAGACGATAACCTCCACTTCGCCGTACAGGTCTTCCACCTGGATGAAGGCCATCATCGTCCCTTTCTTGGTGATCATGGTCTTCTTCTGGGTGATGATTCCGGCCATAATGACTTCCATTCCGTCCCGAATCTCCGGATCGTCCTCGGCGTGAGCCAGATCCTCGGCGGTGATGGTCACCAGACTTTCGATCTTTTCGGCCACATCCGCCAGCGGATGGCCAGTGAGGTATACGCCCAGCATTTCCTTCTCCATGGACATCAGCATGGAGTGGTCGAATTCCGTCGCCTCAGGCAGCGTATGCCCCAGCGACCGGCTCTGCTCTTCTCTCATTTCCATCTGGAACAGGCTCATCTGTCCTTCGATGTTTCGACGCACGTTATTCTGGGACGATTCCAGAAGACTTTCGTAGACGGCCAACTTCTGGGCGCGGTTTCCTTCCAGACAGTCCATAGCGCCCGACTTGATCAGGCTTTCCACGGCGTTCTTCTTAATCTCGTGGATGTTCAGCTGGTCGATGAACCGGAAGATGTCCTTCGGCTTTCCCTTCTCCTCTCTGGCGCGGATGATCTCGTCGACGACGCCCTCGCCCGCGTTCTTGACCCCCAACAGGCCGAATCGGATCTTTCCGTCCACGGCTCCGAATTTCTTTCCGCTTTCGTTCACGTCCGGCGGCAGGACTTCAATGCCCATCTCCGTACAGTTGCGGATGTATTTGGCCACGGAGACCGAATCTCCCATAACGCTGGTCATCAGGGCAGCCATGAATTCCACGGGATAGTAGGCCTTCAGCCAGGCCGTCTCGTAAGCCAGGACCGCGTAGGCCGCCGCGTGGGATTTATTGAAGGCGTATTCGGCAAAGGTGATCATGTTGTCGTAGATCTCGTTGGCCGCCCGCTCGGGAATGCCGTTGCGGATGCACCCTGCGATCTCCACCGTTCCGTCCTCCGCCGTCTTTCCGTAGATGAAGTATTCCCGTTCCTTCTCCATCACATCGCGCTTTTTCTTGCTCATGGCCCGACGCACCAGATCGCTTCGACCGTAGGTGTAGCCCGCCAGATCGCGAACGATCTGCATGACCTGCTCCTGATAAACCATACAGCCGTAGGTGACGGACAGGATGGGCTCCAGGCTGTCGTGAATGTAGGTGATGTGATCGGGGTTCTTTTTATTTTCAATGTAGGTCGGAATGGATCTCATGGGACCGGGGCGATACAGAGAAATTCCCGCCACCACGTCTTCGAAGCAGTCCGGCCGCAGGTTCCGCATGAACTGTCTCATGCCTCCGCTTTCCAGCTGGAACACGCCCATGGTATTTCCGCTGGAGATCAGTTCGTACACCTTGGGATCGTCGTAGCCCATGTGGGTGAAATCCACCCGCCGTCCGTGGTTCTTCTCGATCAGCTCGATGGCGTCCCGGATGACCGTCAGATTTCGGAGACCCAGAAAATCCATCTTGAGCAGCCCCAGCTCCTCGATGGTGGTCATGGTGAACTGGGTGGACACGCCCTTATCCGAGGAATACAGCGGAACGTACTCGTTGATGGCCTTCTTGGAGATCACCACGCCGGCAGCGTGGGTAGATGCGTGGCGCGGCATCCCTTCCAGAGCCTTCGCCGTGTCGATCAGTTCCTTGATTCTCTGGTCGCTGTCGTAAGCCTTCTTCAGATCGGGATTGGTCAGAAGAGCCTTATCCAGTGTCATCTTCAGGTCGAAGGGAATCATCTTTGCCACGGCATCGGTCTCTGCATAGCTCATGTTCAGTACGCGGCCCACGTCCCGAACCACGGCCTTGGCCTTCATGGTTCCGAAGGTGACGATCTGGGCCACCTTATCCGCTCCGTATTTTTCGATGACGTAGTCGATGACCTCCTGCCGCCGCTCGTAGCAGAAATCCACGTCGATATCCGGCATGGAGACCCGCTCCGGATTCAGAAACCGCTCGAAGATCAAGCCGTATCTGATGGGGTCCATGCTGGTGATGTATAGGCAGTAGGCAACGATGCTTCCCGCGGCGGAGCCGCGCCCCGGACCTACCGTGATGTGTTTTTTTCTCGCGTAATTGATGAAATCCCAGACGATGAGGAAGTACTCCACATAGCCCATGCTCTCGATGGTGGCCAGCTCGTATTCCATCCGCTGACTCAACTCGGGCGTCAGTCCTCCGTACCGTTCCTTCGCGCCCTTCATGCACAGCTCCCGCAGATACTCCTTCGCCGTCTTTCCGTCGGGTACGTCGTAATCCGGAATGTGGATCTCACCGAAGCGGATCTCCACGTTGCACCGATCCGCAATGCGCTGGGTGTTTTCAATGGCCTCGGGGATGCCGGCGAACAGGTTTCGCATCTCCCGCTCCGGCTTCAGGTAGAACTGGTCGTTGGGAAACCGCATCCGGTCCTCGTCCTCCACCAGCTTTCCCGTCTGAATGCAGATCAGCACGTCGTGAGCCTTGGCGTCGCTTTGACGGACGTAGTGCACGTCGTTGGTGGCCACGAAGGGAATCCCCGTTTCGGTGTGGAGCCTCTTCATGTAGGGCAGGATCTTCAGTTCCTCGTCCAGTCCCTGATCCTGCAGCTCCAGAAAGAAATTGTCCTCCCCAAAGATGTCCCGCAGCGCCAGTGCTTCTTCCTTCGCTCCCTCGTAGTCATCGTGGAGCAGCAGGTTCTGCACCCTTCCGGCAAGGCAGGCCGACAGGGCGATGATTCCTTCGCTGTACTGCCGCAAAACGTCGTGGTCGATTCTCGGTTTATAGTAGAATCCTCGGGTATAGCCCTCGGACACGATCTTCATCAGGTTGTGATAGCCGGTTTCGTTTTCGGCCAGCAGGACCAGATGGCCCTGATGCTTGTCGAACTCCGGCGTCTTATCGGTCAGCTTCCGCGCCGCCGTGTAGACCTCACAGCCCAGGATGGGTTTGATCCCCTGCTTTTTACATTCCTTATAGAAGTCGATGACGCCGAACATGACACCGTGGTCGGTGATGGCACAGGCATTCATCCCCTGTTCCTTTACGGCGGTCACCAGATCTCCGATCCGGGCCGCTCCGTCCAACAGGCTGTATTCCGTATGAACGTGCAGATGTGTAAAAGCCATAGGTTTCCTCCCTTCCGTTACGAAAGTCCTTCCGACTCCGCAAATCACTTCTTATTTTAGCACACTCCGCTGCGTTCCACCACATTTTAATCAAAAACGTTCCTATTTTTTTGTTCAATATTCAAAAATGCTCAAATTCGATTAAATCCGATAGATTATTTACGCTTTCCCGTCGCTCTGGTACAATGGTGCTATTCCCATTTGACCAAGAGAAAGGATACCTCCCTTATGAATACCATAGAAAAGAACGAATCGTTTTACACCCTGGTGAGAGAGAGAGCTCATCAGGAGGAAAGCCGTCTCAACGCCCTGCTGGATCCCCAACCCCTGGCCTGCGACTTCGAAGCCGGAACCACGGCCATCGCCTTCCGGATTCAACCGTGGCAGCGCAACCCTTACGGCGATGCTCACGGCGGTGCCATCGCCTCCATGTTCGACACGGCCATGGGTTTTACCGCCTTCTGGATCTCCGACGGAAGCTGGACCACCACGGTGGACCTGATGATCAACTACCTTTCCCCCATGCCCGCCGGTGAGGAGATGGTGGTCTGTTCTCAGGTAAAAAAGGCGGGCCGCTCCCTGGTCCGTGTCACCGCCGAAGCAAAGGTGGGTTCCAGCCACAAGCTGGTGGCCACGGCCAGCGCCAATTTCATGCTGCTGCGCTGAAACTGACGTCGCCAGCTTCGGCGCAAAACGCGCAAGGTCCTGGCTCCATGTGAAAAGGCTCCGACATAAAGCGAAGACAAAACGGCCCCGTAGCGCATCGAAAATCGAACTGCGCCCCGGGGCCGTTGTATGTTATCTTTGTATTCCATTCGGCGGTACCGATTCTACCGGTGTTCGCGCATGGCCATCAGCCGATCCAGAATGGCGTGAGCCACCTCTTCCTTGGACATGATGGGAAGCTCCTCATTTCCATCTCGGGTAATCAGCGTCACCACATTGGTGTCGGTGCCGAATCCCGCGCCGCTGACCTTCAGGTTGTTGGCTACGATCATATCGGCGTTCTTCTTTTCCAGCTTCACGCGGGAATTTTCCAGAAGATCCCGAGTCTCCATGGAGAAACCGCAGAGCTGTTGACCCTCCTGCTTGTGGTCGCCCAGGTACTTCAGGATATCCCGAGTTCGAGTCAGCGGAATGGACATGTCTCCGTCCTTCTTCTTCGTCTTGTCCTGGCTGACCGTAGCCGGCGTATAGTCGGCCACCGCTGCCGCCTTGATCACCATGTGGCACTGAGACGCCCGATCTGTGACCGCTTCGAACATGTCGGCGGCGCTGTCCACGGAAATCGTCTCCACGAAGGGCGGCGGCGTCAGGGCAGTCTGTCCGCTGACCAGGGTCACTTCCGCCCCCCGCAGCATGGCTGCCTTTGCCATCTCGTATCCCATCTTTCCCGTGGAATGATTGGTGATGTAGCGGACGGGATCCATGCTCTCCCGTGTAGGACCTGCGGTAACCAGGATTTTCATTCCGGCCATGTCCTTTGCGCAGGCGATCTCCTTTTCCAGGGCTGCGATCAGCAGGCTCTCCTCCGGCATCTTTCCCTCTCCCACATCGCCGCAGGCCAGAAGGCCGGTAGCCGGGGTCACCACGTGGCAGCCGAACCGCCGCAGCTTGTCCAGATTGTCCTGAACGATGGGGTTACGGTACATGTTGGTGTTCATGGCGGGAGCCAAGATGATCGGGCAGGTGCAGGCCATGACCGTGGTGGTCAGCATATCGTCGGCGATGCCGCCGGCCAGCTTTCCGATCACATTGGCGCTGGCAGGGGCAATCAGTACGCCGTCCGCTTTTTTGGCCAGAGCCACATGCTCCACGTTGTACTGGAAATTCCGGTCGAAGGTATCGATCAGGCACTTGTGCTCCGTCAGCGTTTCAAAGGTGATGGGGTTGATGAAATTGGTGGCGTTCTTCGTCATCAGAACGTGAATCTCACAGCCGCGCTTCTTCAGCAGGCTGGCCAGATTGGCTGCCTTGTAGGCGGCAATGCTGCCGGTCACGCCCAGCAGAATGGTTTTTCCTTTCAGCATATGCTGTCCTCTCTCCGTCTATTGTTCGCCCTTCGGGCCGTAGAAGGCCAGTATCTTTTCCAGCGCTTCGCAGTTTTCCTGACCGATCTGTTCTTTCGAGATGATGAAGCACTGGTTGTGTGTTACATAGATGAAGAAGAACTTCTTCGTCTGAACCACTTCGTGGATGTGATTCCAGGGCAGCTGAATCTCCGCTTCCGTCTCCGCATCCCGCTCCAGAATTCCGTCCTCTCCGATCTCAAATTCCATCATGCGTCCCACCAGAGCCTGAGCAGCTTTACTGGTGTTCTTCATCTGTCCGCGGATGGAGATCAGGAAAATACCCATCAGGATGAGCCACGCGAAGGAGAGATAATACAGAATAAGGGGAATGGGGAAGATGTGAAGCCAGCTTCCCAGCAGAGAAATCACCGCGATGGCAGTGCCGATCCCCAGGATGATCGGGGTTTTTTTCTGCTTTTGAAACATGTTGTACTTTAACAGCGCTTTGTAATCCTCTTCCGCTGATACAATTTTAAAACTTACTTTTTCCATGAATTCTTTTCCTTTCACCAAAGAATGCGCCACATCGTTGAAAAAAGCGCGTATGATAACTATGTCAGTATATCATACGCGCCTTTTAAAATCAATCACGCTCCATGTGAAATTCCTTTGTTTCCAGCGTTCCATTTCCACTGAAAGCGCAGTTTGCTCCAGGTCAGCTTCTCCCATTCTCCCACGGTCCACCAGGAGCTGTGCAGCCGCAGGGTCTGTCGGATTTCCTGCTGCAGGGCAGCCTTCCTGTCATCGCCGCCCGCATCCTCCTGACTGTATCCCAGAAGCTCCATAGCTCCGTTGGCCGACAGGGACGCCAGCGATGTTACGTCCAGCTCTTCCAGCGACATCCTTCCCCCTTCGTACCGCGCCACGTTCTCCCGGACCACGATGCCGTCTACGTTGGCCCAGCCCAGCGTCAGGAACATGACCACGGAAATCACGGTCAGCAGCTTTGCCGCCGGTATCGTGCGGAGCCTTGCCACGGCCAGGACCAGAAATACCAGCAGTAGCCAGATCATGAACCAGAACGTGTACACCCGCAGCCGCGTCAACCCGTACGCCTGGATGTAGAGGCCCATCTTCACCATAGCGGTGACGGCCAGCAGGACGGTCTGCAGCGACAGAAGAAACACCATCGCACTCAGTCCTCTGGGAATGCGCCCTTCGCGCCGGGCGCAGAGCAGCCACGATATCGCCATGATGCCCAGGTTGATGGCGCAGACGGCACACAGTTCGAAGAATCCTTCCCGCGCAAAGCTGGAATACGTAGCCGTTCCGGGCAATCCGCCGCCCAGCGCCGAGAGCAGATGGCCGGCCTGAATCCCCAGAAACAGCAGGTAGACGGTCAAAAACAGTCCCACTGCGGTGTATACGGCTATGCGAGGAAACATCTGCAGAGAGGCAAGTTCCCGATCCACCCGATCTTTTTCCGTCCAGCCTCTGGCTTCGTCGGGCCGCAGATTTCCCCAGACGGCGCCAAACAGATAGGCTGCCACGGGCAAGGCGATCACCAATTCCAGAAGAAGTTCCATTACGTTGACGGTAATCAGTTCATCCAGCCATCGAGATGCGATGTCGGTAAAGGTCCCCATGATCCGCAGGAAGTCCGCATCGGCTGCCGACAGCAATTTCATGACCACCAGCAACAGTGGCGCCGCCATCAGTAATGCTCCCGCCACCCATCCTATGCTGCGCAGCGCGTTCCGTCTGGATGCTCCGCTGCTTGCCACGGCCCCCGCTTCGGCTCCGACGGAGGCGTTCGACGCGGCTTCAGCGGTTGAATTTCCCGCCTTTGTATGCGATCCGAACCGCAGGATGAATGCGAAGCTGCGCCCCATGTTTCCGAAGGGAACCCGCACCATCTGGCAGAACAGGTCCGCCAGAACGTAGCCGTCCAGCCGATCCGTCAGCCTCCGTCCCGACAACACCATCATCCAGTACATGGCGCAGATGCTGAGGAAGAGAAAGTTGAACCAGCTGACCGGTGTGTCGTCCCAGACCGCTGCCTGCAGGGCAGAGACCGCTGTGACCGCAAGCCATGGCCGGGCCGCTTTTCTGCGCTGTTCGTTCACCGGTCCCATCCGCAGGGCTGTGAAGCCGCAGAACAGCAGCGCGAACAGCGTTACGCTCACTCCACTTCCGCGCCACAGCAGCTCCCAGCGAACGTATAGAAACGAAAGAAGAAAAATTATGAAATAATCATATTTTTTTACAATATCAGAGGCGCCGATGCGCCCACCTTTTTGATCCATAGTTGCCTCCCTAATCCTTTTTTCAATTCACCCTTTGATCGGATATCCCCTTTGAGCGGCCTTGATTCGGTCCTTCTCGAAACGCCTCAAAACGCCTCAAAACACCTCGAACCAGCCTGAACGCGGCCTCCTTGCGCCGGATTGGCCTATTCCTCATCCTTCACGTACTCCAGTATGTCCCCCGGCTGGCAGTCCAACTCCCGGCACAGCGCTTCCAACGTGGAGAAACGGATGGCTTTCGCCTTGTTGTTTTTCAGTATGGACAGATTGGCCGGCGTGATGTCGATCAGCTCTGCCAGCTGACCGGCGCTGATCTTCTTCTTCGCCATGACTACGTCCAGATTTACCATGATCGCCACGATACGCCCTCCCCTCTAAATGGTCAGCTCGTTTTCCGTCCGAAGGATGACCGCCTGCTGGATGACGTTTTTTACCACTCGCAGGATCAGCCCCATGAAGGCTGCGGCTACACTGATCAGCAGGAACACCAGATAGAAGCGGGACGATACCAGCGTGATCCCCGCAGCAAGAAAGCAGCACCAGGAAATCCTCCTTAGAAGCGTCACGTTTTCGTCCACGAACACACGGCTGTCGTTGATGTTGGAAAGCAGCTTGTGCAGCCACAGCAGCGCACCCATGGCGGGAATGCAGCACAGCAGTAGCGCCGCCGTAATGGGCAGATGCAGTTCCACGGTCTTTCCCGATACGCGAAGGTACCATGTGACGATACTGCCGGACGCCGCCCCACTGACAACGACCAACACCATGGCAAGCCTTGTGCACCAGAGGGACAGTTGTAAGGATCGATCCGAATTCCACTTCATAGCTTTGATTCCTTTCCGTTGATGGACTTGCGCGTCGCAATCCCCTTTTGTATCTTTACTATACGGCAGAGTATTCCGTTTGTCAATATATTTTTATCGTTTTTCAATAAATTTATGTTGTTTTACGAAAAATAAGCGGAAAGTGGTTCCACAGGCGCCCCCGTGGATGTCACAACCTTTTCGCATGGTCTTAGAAAATCCTCAACTTCTATATAGTATTGGGTGATTCTGAGTGACAGTAAGAAATCGGACAGAATCATGCGGTAGCAAATACTCATCGCTTTGTCGGGCAATGTCGGATATGATCGATGAGATCAGGTTATCTGGCAATATCGAAAAAATATCTGACCGGTTTTCTATACTTTCGTCGAGGAGAAACGTTAAAATATAGCTTTTTTGTATTTCATATATTCGGGTGGGTTGGAAGTGCTATTATATAGGACTTTTTGAAAGTTCTATACTTTTGTAAACTCAAAAGAAAAAATATAGGGAAACGGGGCTAAGGAGAAGAAGAAAAGTTCACATATTTACATTAATTGTAAATATCTATATTTTAAACATAGCCGCTCCGTATTTTATAAGAATTCTTATGAAAAAGCCTATAATATATGGCTACTTTTTATTAAAATATAGGATTTACGATTTTTTCTATAATTTAGCGATATAATATTCAAAAATATAGAATTAGTGATTTTACCTATAAAATAGTGATCTCCGCATCCGAAAATACAGGAATATCATATCTTCCTGCTCCCCCTGAATATCGGTCGAGTTTTCTCAAGAAAAGACAGGGCTTTATGAAGAACTTCTACGAGTCATAGTCAAGCGGTGCGCTGGCGGGAGCGCCAGCGGTCCTCTTGGACCTTGACGGTGCGCTGGCGGGAGCGCCGCGCTTCTGCTTCACTAAAAAAGCGCGGCTGTGCCGCGCTTCATTGCTCACAGATCCTTCAGGATCTCCTTTCGCTTTTCTTCGTATTCCCGCTGAGTCACTAACCGTTTATCGTACAGGTCGTTGAGTCGTTCCAGACGCCGTTCCACTTCACTTCCTCTGTCCACAGTGCTTCCACGCCCAGCGTCATCATCGTTCAAAGCACCGTCCACTTCGGCGAGACGCACGCCGTCTCCGTCCTCCTCTTCCTCCACCTCGATGGTGTGGGATGAGATCCCCTTGTCGGAAAGGGCGTTGTACAGATTGGATCCGGTGATGAACACAGCAATCGCCGTCCACAGGATGCCGAAAGCCCCCGCGTTTGGAATCACCACCACGAATCCAATCAGACAAAATATGCCACCCACCACAGCGCCCATCAGCGCACTGGCGCGGCTGGGCCTCACAGTTACCTTTCTCCTCATATTCCATTCCCCTATATTGCATTTCCTATTTTTATTCCAAACCTCGACTCCTGCTTCGATTCGGCGTCGCACGACGCAGACAGATGTCTCCACGCTTTCTACCGACTAAAGAAACCGTTTGTAGTCCTCAAAGTTTTCGATCAGCAGGTTCGGAGTGTCAAGCCCGTAGGGACAGTGATTCTTACAATGGTTGCAGTGGATGCAGTTTTCGATCTTCTTCATCTTCTCCTTCCACTCAGGCGTGGTGTAGCTCTCCACGGGAGCACGGCGCACCATCAGGTACATTCTGGCCGCATTGGGAATATCGATGCCCGCCGGACAGGGCAGGCAGTAGCCGCAGCCTCTGCAGAAGCTGCCCGACAGCATGTCCCGATCCGCCTGGATCACGCGGCTCAGTTCCTCATCCATCACGGGCTCGTCCTTGCCGCAGGCTAAGAATTGCTCCAGCTCTTCCATGCGCTGTACGCCCCAGATGGGCAGAACGTTATCGTACTGAGCCATGAAGGCGTAGCAGGCCTTGGCATTCGTCAAAAGACCGCCGGACAGACCCTTCATGGCGATGAAACCCATATTCTTTTCTTTACACAGCACCGGAAGCCGTTTCTCTTCGTCGGTAGCCAGGTAGGAGAAGGGGAACTGCAGCGTTTCGTACAGACCCGATTCGATGGCCTCTCTGGCAACCGCCATGCGGTGGTTGGTGATACCGATGTGGCGGATCTTGCCCTGAGCTTTGGCCTCCAGCGCAGCGTCGTAGATCCCGCTTTCATCGCCGGGCTTGGGGCAGAATGCCGGATTGTGGAACTGCAGGATGTCCACGTGATCCGTCTTCAGCATCTCCAGACTGGTGTTCAGGTCGTTCCAAAAGCCTTCCACCGTAACGGACATGGTCTTGGTGGCTATGTAGATTTCATCCCTCACATCGCTGAGGGCATATCCGATCTTCTCTTCACTGTCGGTATACATCCGTGCCGTATCGAAGAAGCGGACGCCTTCATCGTAGGCTTTGCGCAGCAAAGCCTTTGCCGCCTCTTTATCGATGCGCTGCATGGGCAGCGCTCCGAACCCGTTCTTCGGTACCGTGATCCCCGTACTTCCTAACGTAACTGTTCTCATCTGCATTTCCTCCTTGCTCTCTGCATTCACCGGTTAGCGGTCCTTCATCATGCGCTCCATACGCCGTCCGGCATCTCTCTTTGCGATATCTTCCCGCTTATCGTACAGTTTCTTCCCTCGGGCGACGGCGATCTCCATCTTCACCAGTCCCTTCTCGTTCAGGTACACCTGCAGCGGCACCAGCGTCAGGCCCTTCTGCGTGGTATAGCCGATCAGCTTCCGGATCTCCTGCTTGTGAAGCAGCAGCTTTCTTTCCCGCAGAGGATCCACGTTGTAGCGGTTTCCCTGCTCGTAGGGGCTGATGTGCATGTTGTAGATGAAGACCTCGCCATTCTCAATCTTGGCGTAGCTCTCCTTCAGATTCATCCGGCCCTGGCGCACGGATTTGATCTCCGTTCCCGTCAGAACCAGACCGGCCTCGTAGACTTCTTCGATGAAGTAGTCGTGGCGGGCCTTTTTATTGTTCGCCAACAGTTTTCTCTGTCCCATGGTTCTTTTCCTTTCCCATAGATATGATGCGTCCCCAGATGCGGTCCAGCTCCACCTGGCCCACCGCCTCGCTGCGGCTGTCCAGTCCCTCCTGTCCGCGGCAGTTCAGCAGAAACAGGTGTCCCAGCTCCACCGCCACGGTCTCCGTGTCGTCCGCAGCTTCCGTCGCCGCTCCCAGTTCTTCCGTAACGTCGTCGCCGTTGACCAGAAGCCGCCCTGCCCGGAGGCAAACCCGCTCTCCCGGCAATCCCGCCACCGTAAGCAACAGTCGTCCGCCGTCGCCGTCCTCGGTAAACACCGCGTTTTCCACGATCACAAGATCGCCGCGCCGAGGGATTCTTCCGGCGCTGTAAGCAATCCGCTCCGCCAGCGCCACCCCTTCCGCCGTCTCCACCGGCATCAGACATGCCGTTGCCGCAAAGCCCAGGGCCCCGCCTAAAATCACGGCCGTCACCCTGCCGGGAATGTTGTATTTCATCGATTTTCCTCTGCTATTTCATCGTTGGATTTAGAACAGAGTGATCTCATTGAAGGGATAGAGGCGCAGCACCGCCTTACCGATGATCTGGTCGATGGGAACGCAACCCACGCTGCTGTCCCGGCTGTCGATGCTGTTCTGGCGGTTATCGCCCATGCAGAACAGCTCGCCTTCCGGCACAACCACCTCTTCCAGTTCCGTATTGGTATAGCCGTCCAGTGTGTAGTCCTCCTCCAGCGGTTCACCGTTGATGTAGACCACGCCTCCCGTGATGGACACCGTCTCACCTGGCAGGCCGATGATCCGCTTCACCAGGGACTTTTCCTTTCCGTCCACCGTGCGCAGGTCGGTGTGAAATACCACGATATCGCCTCTCTCCGGCTCTCCGAATAACGTATAGGCCTGACGGCTCAGAAAGATATAGTTGTTTTCCTGCAGCGTCGGTTCCATGGAATGTTCCTTCACGATGGTAGGTTTGATGAACTGAATCAGTAACAACCCTACCACCAGCGCCACTCCGATATCTTTGATCCATTCCTTCAGATCTTCACTCATTTTGTTCCTCCCTTATTGTTCCCTTTTTTTCGCGTTTTTAGCGTTTTTGTTCCGTCAATCAAGCCTTCCTTCACCGTCTCAAGCAGCGGCGGCAGAGGGGCGGTAAACTCCCGGCCCTTCAGGTATTCCAGCGGCGCGATGGCGTCCGCAAACCTCAGCCGATAGGCGTGCAGAAACTGGCTGGACAATCCGTACCTGTCCTGGATCTTTCGATTGATGGCGCGGTCTCCGTACTTCTCGTCGCCGATGACGGGATAGCCTGCGCTGGCCAGGTGGGCGCGGATCTGATGGGTTCGCCCGGTGATCAGATGAACCTCTACCAGCGTACAGCCACAACCTTCGCAGACGGGCCGGGCCTTTGTCTCGATGGCGCGGCTGTCCTCCTGCTTCTGGGATGAAACCTCCACCTGGTTGTTCCGCTCGTCCTTGCGAAGATAATCCTCCAGATGAAGTTCTTCCTTCAGCGACCCCCTGACCACGGTCAGATAGTATTTCTCGATGTATTCCTTCTCCCGCAGCATCCGGTTCAGCGCCTGCAGCGCCAGGCTGTTCTTCCCGAAGATAACGATGCCGGTGGTGTTTCTGTCCAGCCGGTTCACCGGCGACGGAACGAAGGTCTTCTCCCTGCGCGGAACGTAGGCGCCGGTTTCGATCAGATAATCCACCACCTGATTGGCCAGCGTGTTCTTCTTCTCCGTCCGGTCTCCATGGATCAGCAGACCGTAGGGTTTTTCCACCAGCAGAACGTTCTCGTCCTCGTAGACGATTTTGAACTGACGCTTTGCCTTGACGGCAGCCGGTCTGGCCGACAGCTCATCCGCTTCCTCCTGGCTGATGAACACGGTCACCACGTCCTCCAGATTCAGCTGGGCATCCTCCTTGGCCCGTTTTCCGTTGACCTTAACGTCCTTGCGGATCATCTTATAGATGCGGGACAGAGGGGCGTTCCTGAAATATTTTTTCAGAAAACGATCCAGACGCTGCTGCTGATCGTTTTCCGTAATGGTCAATTGTATCATAGGCTCCTCCACAGTATTATCCAATTTATTATACTCCATTCTCTCCTGTCAGGCAAAGCATTTCCCCATTTTTCCATATTACAACTCTGTGTCGAACCCATATTTTTTCTTGTGAGAAATGGCGCTTTGTGATAAATTAATAAGAGAATGAAATCGTGGAATGCCCGCCGCTTTATCTGCGTCGGGACGTGAAACAAGGGGAAAAGGGTATTATGTTAGAAAAGCTGAAGGATATTTTTTACGATAAAAACGACATCATCTTGGCCCTGATCATCGTCGTGGCCGCAGGATTTTTCATCACTCACCAGGTGGATGCCATCATGTCCTACCCGGAACTGATGACGCAGGAGCTTCAGGCCCAGCAGGAGGAAGAGATTCCAAGCGGTCAGGAGACCGGCGACGGCGAAACGGGAGCCAAACCCGGAACGGATGTCGACAACCCGGACGAAGCCGAAACGCCGCCGGAGACTCAAACTCCGGAAACTCAGGCTCCTGAGACCCAGACGCCTTCTTCCGGCGGTTCGGAATTCAAGACCGCCGTGGACCGCACCGTGGAGATTCCTTCCGGTTCTCACAGCGCGTCCATCGCTTCGATCCTGTCCAATGCCGGCGTCATTCCCAGCAAGGAAGCCTTCCTTGACGCGGTAACTGCCGCCAACGCCGAAACCCGACTGAAGGCCGGTACGTTCAAAATCCCTGCCGGGTCCACTCTGGATGACGTGGTTCGGATCCTGACAAAATAAATCACACGTTCACTTTATCAAAAAAGGCCGACGCCTTTTCCGGATGAGTTCCGGACCGCGTCAGCCTTTCTTTTTTCGTTCATTTTCTGCTCTCGCATCCTGCGTTCGTCTTCTGTACTCACCGCATACTGGCGTTTTCCGGCTGTTACATCATGCTGATGCGGTGGTAGTCCGTCACATCGCTTCCCAGCGCTTCGTATAGCTGAGGAACGGAGATCCATCCGTTTTTGATTCCCTGCAGTTCTGCCTCCGTCACGCCGATCAGCTCCGTAAACTTGACCCAGCCGTTGGGCGTCTCCACGACTCCGGCATCGTCCAGTCGGAGAATGAAGCCTACCAGATTGGACGTTCCCTCGG
>JAGATO010000046.1 GCA_017621195.1 Bacillota bacterium
CAACCAGGAGACGAACCGGAACTTCAACAATTCAGTCGTGTCGGAACGTGCTCTCCGGGAAATCTATCTGAAGGGCTACGAACTCTGCGTCCGCTCCGCCTACCCTGTAGCGGCGATGAGCTCCTACAACCTCATCAACGGCGTACAGGCCTCCAACCGAGAGGACCTCTTCACCCATGTCCTTCGAAACGAATGGGGCTTTACGGGCCTCGTCATGACGGACTGGGGCGCCACCAGCGGCTTCGGCCGGGGCGAGCACGTCAAATATGACTGCGCCACCTCGGAGGGCTGTGTGAATGCCAGGAACGACCTCATCATGCCCGGCAGTCAGCGGGACGTGGACGCTATCGTGTCCGCCGTGGAGGCCGGCACACTGTCGCTTGCGAAACTGCAGTACTGCGCAGGGAACATCCTGTCCGCACTGCTCCGTCTGTTTTGACAATTTTTTATGATAGGAAGACAAGTTGCTATGATGTCTTCGGAATAGAAGAACTTTATAATACAGGCATAACCTGCTGAAGGAGGACCTCGTATGGCCTTTGGAAAGAAAAAAGCGGACGCTGCTGTGGCGGAAGGAACCGTCGCAGAAGCAACTACTCTCGAACAGAAGGAAAAGCTCGGTGCCAATCAGAAGATCGGCGCCCTTGCGGCATCCATCGTTGCGGCGACCGCGACCGGGTATGTCCCGAATTACATCAACCTCTATTACACGGAATTGATGGGCGTTGCCATCGGCACCATCGGCGCCATCATTATGATCACCAAGCTGCTCGACGGTGTCTCCGACATCATCATGGGCATGATCATCGACCGTACCCATACAAAATGGGGAAAGGCAAAGCCCTGGCTCCTTGCCGGTGCTGCCGGTCTGGCCATTTCCATGATGCTCCTCTTCGGGTGCCCGCCCAGTTGGGGCATGGGTGGGAAAATCGCCTTTGCGACTCTCTTCTACATCCTTGCGAACCCCATTTTCGGCACGATGGTCGCGGTTTCGGCCAACACGCTGCCGAACCTCATCTCCGGGAACTCGGATCACCGCGCCACCATCGGCGTGTTCAAAGGCCTTGGCGCCATGATCCCGCTGCTGCTCATCGGCATCGTCGTGCCGAAACTGCTCGAAGTCATGGGTGAAAGTCAGGCGACCTATACGACGGCGACCGGTATTTTCGCAGCCCTTGCGATCGTGTGCGCAATCATCGCCTTCCTGCTCATCCGGGAAACGGTCTCGGAGCGGGCAGAAGCGGTCCTCGGACAGGAAAAGCAGCCGGTGGGTGAATCGCTCAAGAACCTCTTCACCAACAAATACTTCCTGTGGCTGGTCGGCGGCACGATCCTTTACAACCTGACTGGTGCTCCGGTCGCGACCTATTACGCAAAGTATATTTTCCACAATGTCGGCGTGGCGACCTACATCAACTTGCCCGGTATCGTCATGGTCCTGCTCCTCCCGCTGGCACTTCCCATCGTCAAGAAGTTCGGCAAGCGTCAGTGCATGGTCGTCGGTCTTGCGGGCGCCGCCATCGGACACATCATCATTTTCTTCGCCAACGACAACCTTGGCATGTTCATGATCGGAAAAACTCTGGCCTCTGTGCTTTCCGTTCCGTACTTCGTCGCCCTCATCCCGCTGATGGGTGAAGTCTGTGACTACGCTTTGTACAAGTCCGGGAAACCGATGGATGGCACCATCAGCTCTGCCAACTCCATGGGTGAGAAGATCGGCGTCGGTCTTATCGCAGGAGTCTCCAGCCTGATGATGCAGGTGGCAGGGTTCCAGTCCAACACCACCGGCGCAGAGATCGCCCAGCCGGACAGCGCACTCTTCATGATCCGCTTCCTCATGGGAATCTTCCCGGCGGCCCTCTTCCTTCTGGCCGCGTTCTGCTTCTGGCATGTCAACATGGACAGAGAGAACATCACCGAGATCCAGAAGGAACTCAAAGAAAAAGGCATGAGATAATAACTCTCGCTTGGATACATGTCTTACGAAAAAGCGCCCGGAATCATCCGGGCACTTTTTCATGATACTTCCGCAATATCTTTGGATGGGAAGATGCAGATGTTTTTCTATAATGGTTGCGAAATACATCGCAAAGGAGAAATGGAACTATGAAACGGAACACTACGCTCAAGGGGATCGCGACGCTGATCGTCTCTCTGGTGCTCATCAGTTGTTTGTCCGTCAACGCGTTTGCGGCGGGCAGATATACGAAAGTGAAGAAGTCCTACCAGACCTATCAGTACACGAGAGACGCTGACCCCACGAAAGGCCTCGGCACCATGAGTATTTCCAAAGGGAAGATCGTGGAAAACGGGACATCGAAAGCCATCTGGTTCGTCGCACTCCATGGTGTGGAGACGGAAGATCAGGCGGACAACTGGAACAGCTGCCTGAAAGCGGCCGGAGGCAACAATAACGCTTATCTGAAGGGCGCGAAGAAGGCCATAAAGAAGACCATCCCGTCAAATGCCACCGTGGTCATTGCCGGACACAGCCTTGGCGGCATGGTCGCCCAGCAGCTCCGCGCAGACTCGACCATCATCAAAAAGTATAAGGTCCTTTTTACGGTGACGTTCGGCTCGCCGCTCATCAATGTGGAAGGCAAGAAGACCGAAGGCAAGTTGAACCGTCTTGCAGCGAAGGGCGATCCGGTCCCGCTGCTCAGTGACTATACAGTGAACGACATCGAAAAGCAGTTCAAAGATCTGCAGGTCGAAGACCACGTCATCCCGGTCATCGGGGTCCCCATCCTTGCCCACATCACCGGTTATTACGATGAATCGGCCTGGAAAGACTATGACGCTGTCGGCAAAAAAGGCGGCTCCACGGTCCTGAAAATCGATGATTCCACGACACAGTATTTCTATCTTCCTGCATAAAAACAGAAAAACAACAGCGCCCGGATGGTTTTTCGGGCGCTGACTTTTTGTGGTCCGCTGATTTAGAAATGTTCGTCCAGCCAGGTGAGATATTCGTCGAAGACCCAGGCGTACTCGGGGTGGTTCGTGAAGATGTGGTTGGCGCCTTCCACTTCGATGTACCGGATGTCGCCGCCGGCGGCCTCCAGGTTCTTCACATAGAGGCGGGAGCCTTTGTGGTCGACCAGCATGTCTTTGTTCCCATGGGCGATGAACTGAGGCGTCTTCGTGTCGACGATGCGGTTCGAAAGGTCTGTTCTTTCGATAAACTCCCTGCGCAGCTTCCGGTCCCGGATGACCTCCAGCGGAGCGGTGGTGTAAAGGCAGCCCATGTTCCACTTGAGGCTCAGCGCCGGATAGAACATGCCGCCGTTGCAGACGGAGTCGTCGACGGCGTCGACCTCGTCCGGAACATAGCCGAGAGGGAACTGGTTCGTTCCGGCCGGCAGGTTCAGGAAGCCGGCGACCATGTATCCGCCGGCGGAACCGCCCAGAAGGCCGATCTTGTTCGGGTTTAGTCCGTACTCCTGCGCGTGGTAACGCACATAACGGATGGCCCTCTGAAGATCCAGAAGAGGGAAGGGGAACTTGTAGGGGTTGAAACGGTAGTCCAGAATGAACGCCGAAATACCGCGGTCGTTGAGCCGCTTTGCCAGCTTGTCGCTCTCTTCCTGGTCCTTTGCGGTCACATCGCCCGTAAAGGCGAAACCGCCGCCGGGGATGATGATGACTGCCCGGTCCGCGCCTTCGCAAAGGAAGGGGACGATGGCGGGGACGTCGGTATAGGTCTCTTCGACGAGTCCCGGTTTAATAGCGTTGAGCCAGGTCGTCGTATCGATATTCTTCTTGCGGTCAAAGTACCATTTTCCAGTGTACTTGCCGATGTACAGCGCGAATTTGAGCTGGTTCTTCTGCGGGTCCGCGTCATAGTCGATGGTCATATCGTCAAGTTTGGACCGGCTGCTGTTGCCGGGGATGACATCGCCCCAGATGGGCGTGACAGAGTAGGTGCCTTCTTTCATGAGAGTCCCTCCAGTAAGGTCATTATACACCAGTATTATAGGGAAGACACGGGCGATGTACATCGCAGAAAGTTGGCGACTTCTCATAAAAACTTGCGATGAACCGGAAGGCCTGCAAGCCTTGACGATTACAAAGCGTTGTTCCGCAAGCTGATGAACTGAATCATATCTGAAACGCCTGGAGCGATCCGGGCGTTTTTCTGATTCGATGAGGTTTTTCGGTGTTGACAACGGTGCGATATATTCATAAAATGAAGACGAAACAATAAAGAGAAATAAAAGACGATAAAAAGTGTAAAGATACATAATAATGGAAAAAAGGAAAATGCTCTGTGAGGAGGATAAGATTGAATAACCCGTTCACTATTTCTTTTGGAAAAATACCGCTGGAAAACATCGAGAGACCTGTGCAGATCCAGGAAATCGTGGATTCCTTCACGGCCGATCCGATCAACCAGCAGATCGCCATGGTGACCGGTGTCCGAGGGTCCGGGAAAACGGTTCTTATGACAGATGTCACAAGGAGACTCCGTGAAGATGAAAACTGGATCATTGTAGAACTGAACCCGGAAACGGACATGCTTTTGGGACTGGCATCCAGTTTGGCCAGTATACGGGAGTATTCCGAAATATTTCGGAAGGCAAAACTTAATTTGTCCTTTTGGGGTTTCGGGATAGAGATCAGCGGGGAACCTCCGATCACGAACATTGAGACTGCGGTAAGTCGAATGCTGGAGAGCTTGAAGAAGCGCCACAAACGAGTGTGCGTCGCCGTCGATGAGGTGACGAACAATGAGAATGTCCGTATTTTTGCAGCCGCCTTTCAAATATTTGTACGGCAGGAACTTCCGGTTTTTCTGATCATGACAGGTTTGTATGAAAACATTTATGAGTTGCAGAATGAAAAAAGTCTGACGTTTTTGTACCGAGCTCCAAAAGTGACGATGGCACCTCTGAATATGATGGCAATGACATCCCGCTACGCGGAAGTTTTCTCCATAGAGGAACCTGCTGCAAAAGAAATGGCCCGAATGACAAAGGGATATCCGTTTGCCTTCCAGGTGCTGGGGTATCTGACCTGGCGCGCCAATGGGGACTATAAATCCGTGAAAAAAGAGTACCGTCAATACCTGGAAGAGTTTGTGTATGAAAAAATATGGATGGAGCTTTCATCAAAGGACAGAGAACTCGCCTATGGAATCGCTCTTTCCAAAACTGGTGAAACGGCTGAAATACGAGACCTTTCCGGCTTAAACCCCAACGCATATTCGGTGTATCGGAGTCGACTGCTTCGGAAAGGGATCGTGGAAAGCAGTGAATATGGCAAACTGCAATTCACGCTTCCACTGTTTGCACCCTTTGTGCTGGATCGAAAAGAAGAAGAATGTACGGAGTCATAAAAAGCGCCCGCGTCCAGAAGAAGGAAGCGTCTTCCGAGGAACTCGCGGAACCGGAGAAAAAGGAACACGCCGCTCCTTCCGAGGAGAAAAGATCCAGCCGCCTGGAGCGGCTGGCCGAGCGCCAGAACCACCACGAGAACCATGAGAACCACGAAACCCATGGGCTCGAACCGGAGAAGGCGCAGGCCGAGCCCGGGGGCGGGGAAGCGGCGGAAGCGCTGCCGGCCGACGAGCCGCAGGCTCCCATCGGCAATTTCGACGACCCGGAGAGCCTCCGGGACCGCGCCCAGGCCAGACGGGACCGACACCGCTTTACGGCGGCGCGCACGAAGGTCTTCCAGATGGTGGAAGTCGGGTACGACGAGACCGGCATCAGCCGGGGGTATGACTACCTGAACCTGGTCACCATCCTGCTGAACATCACGGCCACCGTTCTGTACACCTTCGACTATTTCGAACTGAATTACGGGACCGTACTGCACTGGATCGAGGCCGTTACGGTCGCGTTCTTCGCGATCGACTACGTCCTGCGCATCTGGACGGCGCCGCTCCTGCACCCGCAGGACCGCTCGCCGACCGCGGTGCGGAAATACCTGGTCTCTTTCTGGGGCATCGTCGACCTTCTGTCGTTCCTGCCCTATTATCTGCCGTTCTTCCCGGCCGGCGGCGCCACGTTCCGGCTGTTCCGCGTCGTGCGGATCTTCCGCCTGTTCCGGATCAACAAGTATTCGGACTCGCTGGGCGCCATCATGTCGGTCCTGCGGAGCAAAAAGCAGCAGCTGATGTCCTCGGTGTTCATCATCCTGGTCCTCATGCTCGCGTCCTCCCTGTGCCTGTACAGCGTGGAACACGACGCGCAGCCGGAAGTGTTCCGCAACGCCCTGTCCGGCATCTGGTGGGCCTGCTCGGCCCTGCTGACCGTAGGGTACGGCGACATGTATCCGATCACCGTGGCCGGCAAGATCCTGGCCATGGTCATCACCTTCCTCGGGGTCGGCCTCGTGGCCATCCCCACCGGTATCATCAGCGCCGGATTCGTCGAGCAGTTCCAGAAGATCCGCGAATCCGAAGAGGAAGCCGGCGAAGTGGACTTCCACTTCATCAAAGTCCAGCTGAACTATCAGGACCCGTGGGTCGGCATGAAGATCATGGACCTGAACCTCCCGCACAATGTGGTCGTCGCGGTCATCCTGCGCGGCAAGCACACCATCGTGCCCCGTGGAGACGTCGTCCTGGAGGAGGAAGACACGCTGGTCTTAGGCGCGGAGAGCGCCCACGACAAGGAATGGGACCTCGACCTGAAAGAGATCGTCCTGAAGCGGAAGCACCCCTGGAACGGACAGTTCATCCGGGACCTGGACATCTCCCGCCAGACGTTCATCGTCCTCGTCCGCCGCAAGGACCGCTCCATGGTCCCCAACGGCAATCTGATGCTGAAGGAAGGGGACACCGTCGTCCTGTACTCCAAGAAGCACATCCAGGACGAAGTGAAGATCGAAATCTAAATAACCAGACCAGTTTTTATGATACCTCCGCAAATTCTTATGATGGATTTGCGGAGGTATTTTTGTAGGATAGGGACGATAGAATAACAATGGAAAAAGGAGAAGGTGGATTACAATGATTGTAGATACCATTCGATTCAATGGATATGAAACTCCGCTCGGAGTGCAGCTGGGACAGGTGCGCTGCTCCTGGAAAGTCCGGGATGCGGTCGGCACGAAAGCGGAAAATGTCCGCGTCACAGTGGCTGCAGACAAAGAAATGACGAAGGTCCTTCTGATCCGCGAAGGACAGGACCTGGACTCTGCGGGGGAACCGTTGGATTATGACTGGCGCCCCCGCACCCGGTACTATGTTCAGGTCTCAGTCCGGAGCAACGCGGGAGAGACCGCAGTCAGCGCACCCGTCTGGTTCGAGACCGGAAAAATGGAAGAATCCTGGGCTGCTTCCTGGATCGGCAACGGCGACAATGTGAAAGCACCGGAGTTTCGTAAGACCTTTCCGTCCGAACGGCCGGTGGGGGAGATCGACCACGCGCGCCTTTACATCACCGGTCTGGGTCTGTTTGAGGCGGTCCTGAACGGAACCAAGGTCGGAGAAGACGTCCTCGCGCCGTTCTCGAACGACTATAATGATCACGTGCAGGTCTGTACCTATGACGTCACAGAACTGCTTTCCGAGGGAAACGACCTGCGGGTCTTTCTCGGCAACGGCTGGTACAAGGGACATTTCGGATTAAGCTGTCAGGATCATCCGGAGTATCCGTATGCGCTGCTGGCGGAACTGATCATCACTTACCGGGACGGGACGGAACAGGTCCTTGGGACCGAGCCTTCCTGGGAGGTCCGGCCGAGTGTGTTCTCCAAGACGGACATCTACGGAGGAGAAACACAG
>JAGATO010000047.1 GCA_017621195.1 Bacillota bacterium
TCCCTTCGATCTGACGGTTCTGCTCCTCCAACGCCGTTCGTGACTGTTCCAGAGCGCGATCCATCTGGCCTTTCAAGCCTTTCAGACTGCGGATGTGATCTTCTGCCTGTTCCTTTCGTTGGAAGGTCAGAATCGTTCGCTGAGCCGCAATCTGCTCTTCCAATCCTCGGGTCTCCGCTTCTATAACCGCCGCCAGCTGCTGAGTCTGAGCTATGGCCTCAGCGGCATCCTTCTGAAGCTTCTGCAGCTGAGGAATCTGCTTCTGAATTTCTCCCTTTCGACGGCAGCGCTTTTGCTGCTTTTCTACCAGGGCCGTCCACGCCTTCCGGTTCTGCTCTCCTTCGGTCTGCGCATCACTCAGCGCAGCTTCCACCTCCATCACGGTCAGCGGCTGCGCAACGGAAGAAACCCATTCTCCTCCCAGTGCCGCCCCCGCTTCGCGATACACCTGGTGCTCCAGCGCCTCAGCGCTTCCCCGTTTCATCCCGGCTTCGCTGCTCAGATCGGATACGCGGCTGCGAAGCTGCTCCGCTTTTTTCTTCTGGCGTTCCAGCGCGTCTTTTTCCGGCGCTGTGGAAGGAAGCGCCGCCGGAGACGGATGTTCTGTCGATCCGCAGACGGGACAGGGATGTCCCGGGTTCAGCTGCTGTGCGAGGACCCCCGCCTGTTGGTCAAAGTACGCCTGTTCCATGGCGTCATACCGTTTCTTTTCGTTCCGATATTCCCCGTCAGCGTTGAGATAGTCGGTCTGGATTTCGGCCAGCTGCTGCGTCTCTTTCTTCCAGTGTTGAATGACGGTCTTCAGCTGTTCCAGCTTCTTCAGCATCTGCCGGCACTGTTCTTCGCTCTGCACCGCTTTTTCCAACGCCACGTCCGCATCCTGCAGCTCCCGGCACTCTCCTTCCAGCGTTGTCAGAGCCTCCTGGGCGGACTGATAGTTCTCCCCGGCGCACTTCGCCTGGTCCTCCAGCTGCGTCATGCGCGCTGCAGCCTGACTTCGTTTCGTCAACAGCCGTTCCAGTTCATCGTATTTCTGTAGGTTCTGATCCTCCTGATAGATCTGTCTTGACAGCTGTTCTCTTCGATCCGCATTCCCCTCTTCCCGATGAAACGCTTCTTCCAAAGGAGCCAGCTGTTCCGTCAACCGTTTCAGCTGTTGTTCCAAACGCGATCTCTGCTCCGCCGCCTTTCGCCGTTCCAGAGCCTTTCCCAGCATCTGGTTTACCTGCTCCTGGCGCTTGGCCAGCCGCTCCTGATCGTCCTCGCAATTCAGTTTCATGGCGCGGTCTTCGACGATGACCTTCTGCAGCATCGCCACCGTTTCCTCCGGTGAATACAGCTCCGGCCTTTCCTTCAGTCGCTGGATCTCTCCGGCCCAATCGCTATCCTCGTCACAGCGAATCCCCGCGATGTACTGGCGGTTGCTCTTGAACAGATCGTCGTAGGTCTGTTTCAGCTCCGCCGCCTTTTCCTTCAGCTTCTCCTGAAATTTCAGGTACGGACCCGTATGAAAAATGTCCCGGAAGATCTTCGCCCGTTCCACCGTGGGGGCTAACAACAGCTTCAGAAAGTCTCCCTGGGCGATCATGGCGATCTGGGAAAACTGACTCCGCGACAAGCCGATCAGTTCTTCCACCGCCTCCGTCACCGCCCGGGATCCGGTGATCACCCGTCCGTCGGCCAAGTGCAGCTCCGCTTCGGCCTTTTCCTTCACCGTCCTGTTTCCCTTTTTCGACGGCCGCAGATATTCGGGATTTCTGCGGACCCGATGCTCCTTTCCGCCGTAGCGAAAGGTCAGATCCACGAAGGTAGGAATCTCCTCAGACGCGTATTTGCTCCGCAGCATGGAAGAATCCCGGTAGCTGCCACTGGCCTCGCCATACAGGGCAAAGGTGATAGCATCGAAAATGGTGGTCTTCCCCGCCCCGGTATCGCCGGTGATCAGGTACACTCCCCGATCCCCCAGCTGCGTCAAGTCCAGCGTCGTCTCCGTCGCATAGGGCCCGAAGGCGCTGATGGTCAAACGTAATGGTTTCATCGCTCCTCCTCCCAGATCTTCTCCAACAATACGGAAGACGCTTCGATCTGTTCGTCGTTCATCCCCTGGTTGTTCTGAATCCGATACAGCTCTTCAAACAGCTGCAGCGGAGATTTCTGCTCCACCTGCTGTGCCGCCTCCACGTCCTGCTCCTGCTGCGTTCTCTTATTATCGTAGCTCAGTTTCATCAGATTCGGATAGAGAATGCGCAGCTTTCCCATGGCATCGGGAATATCCTCTTCATCGGTCAACGTGATCTGGATATAATCCCCGGTGTCGAAGCTGCGGTAAAACTCCCGGGCCGTCACGTCCAGATACGTTCCGCGAATCCTGCGCATATCGCGAAGCGGCTTCAGCTCCACGGTGTACACCGTCGTATTCCCCTTTTCTCGCATCTCCACGATGGTCACCGATTTTTTGTGATCCGCTTCGGAGAAGGAATATTTCAGCGGCGTTCCGCAGTAGCGGATCGTTCCTTTCGCCATGTTCTGGGGACGGTGGATGTGACCCAGAGCCACGTAGTCGAAGCCCTCCAATGCCGAAGCCTCCACCTGATCCAGTCCGCCTACGGACACCTCTTCCGATTCGCTGCGCAGTGCGCCCGTCACAAACTGGTGGGCAACCAGAACGCTTCGCCGTCCCGGCCTTCGCTCCGCCGA
>JAGATO010000048.1 GCA_017621195.1 Bacillota bacterium
GGTCCCGTAGCCGGGGCAGCCACCGGCGCCATCGGCGATCTGGTGGGCGGCATCGTCTTCCCCACCGGAGGCGCTTATTTCCCCGGGTTCACTCTGACCGCCCTCACCGTAGGACTGATCCCCGGTCTTGTGAAAAAGTTGGCGGGCCAGCGTGAGCTGAAGCCATGGATGATCGTGGCCACCGTCATCGTCACCGAGGTGATCGCCTCCATCCTGATGAATTCCCTGTGGATCAGTATCATGGCCGGCGCTCCCTACGTGGCCTCCATCATCTCCAGAGCACCCCTGTCCCTGGTGAAGTCCGTCATCTACGGACTTGTCACAGCGGCTCTTTACCGCATCCTGCACAAACAGAGCTCCCTGTGGCAATAACCCGCCATTTTCGAAATCAAAAGGCAGCGTACGTCCGATCGTCTCCGATTCGGCGCGAACGCTGCCTTTTTCATTGCCGAAAAATACATCGGCCATGATTGTCGCTCATGATTATCGCCTGACAAACCGTCAAAACAGAAGGAGGCAGAGGATCAAGCCCGGAACGCCCAGGACGCCAACCAGCGCTGCCGTCAGAAAGTTCAATGCCACGTGAATCCCGAAGGCACCGCCTATCAGGTTCAGAAGGATCACGGTAACCCCACCGATCACGCTGTTGATCAACAACTTTCCGACGATCTTCATAGGTATAAAAAAGATCCAGGCCAACAGGTACAACCCGATCATTCCCAGGGTAAACGCCAGCAATATTCCCATTTCCATCACAGTATTCTCCCCCTTTATCCCGTAGGCCGGCCATGGAAGCCGGTTTTTTCAAATACATTGGTGAATCTGTATAAAATATGAAATTCACGCGTAGAATAGAATCGAAGAAAAGGAGGGAAAACTATGAGTTCCAATCTGTTAGCCCTGAAGTGCGCCGTGGGACAGGCGCGCCACCGGATCGCCAAACCCGTCCCTTCCCCACAGGACAAGGAAGAGGAATTCTTCCGCCGGGAACTGCAGGAAACCATGGCCGCCTGGCGCCATGCGGAAAATCACTTTCGGGAAGCCACCGACCGTTATCTGATCGATCAGGCCGCCTATGATGTGTTATCTGCCAAGGCCCGTTATGCATATTTGTTGACGCAGGCCAGACAGCGGGGAATTCAATTCTGACCCCCGCTGTCTCACGGTTGCCCCTTCGCTTTCCATTCCTCCACGATCTGAACCGATGCCGATGCACCGATGCGATCTGCGCCTGCATTGATCATGGCCATGGCCGTTTCGTAGTCGCGGATCCCGCCGGAGGCCTTGACTCCCATCTCAGGTCCTACGGTCTTTCTCATCAGCTTCACATGTTCCGCCGTGGCTCCCCCTCTGGAGAATCCGGTGGATGTCTTCACATAGGCCGCGCCGGCCTCCTTTGCCAGAAGACAGGCCTTGACGATCTCTTCCTCGGTCAGAAGACAGGTTTCCAAAATCACCTTGACCTTAGCCCCGTAGTAGGCCGCCTTCCTAACCACCTGCTGAATATCGTACTTTACCGCGATCTCGTCGCCCACCTTCAGCATTCCTACATTCATTACCATATCGATTTCTTCGGCTCCCTGCTGGCAGGCGTACTTCGTCTCCGCCTCTTTCACTTCCGTGGCGCAGGCTCCTAACGGGAATCCCACCACACAGGCCACCTTCACATCGCTTTTCTCCAGTATCGTCTTTGCCAACTTCACATAGAAGGAATTGACACAGACCGAATAAAACCCGTAGTTTTTGGCTTCGCTGCACAGTCGGCGGATCTCCTCTGGCACGGCTTCCGGCTTAAGCAGAGTGTGGTCGAAGTATTTGTTCAAAGGTTGATTCATCGCGTTCTCTCCTTTTCATCGATGAAAAAGGAGCTGTCCTCCGCGATGGTGCATCGCGGAAGCGGCAGCTCCCTGTTTGTCTTTGTCGTTGGTTCTCCCTTATTTCAGGATTTCCACTTCAACATCGTTCTTTAATCCAGCTGCATTTCCTTCATCGGTATCCAGATGGATTTCTCTTTCGTGAGCTTCTCCGGAACGAATCAGCACGTTGTCGAAGATCAGACCACGTTCGCCGCCTACCTTTACGCTGACTACGTCCTTATCGGCAACTCCGGCTTCCTTGGCCTGTTCCGGATTCAGATGGATGTGTCTCAGAGCGACGATGACACCCTTTTCCAGTTCCACTTCACCCTTGGGTCCGATCAGCTTTACGCCGGGAGTTCCTTCCAGCTTACCGGATTCTCTGACGGGAGCGGATACGCCGATCACGCGGCAGTCGGTCATTGCCAGTTCAACCTGAGTTTCAGGACGAACCGGTCCCAGGACGCGGATTCCCTTTAACGTTCCTTTGGGGCCGACAATGTCGACCTTTTCTTCGGATGCAAACTGACCCGGCTGCTTCAGCGGCTTGGTGGGATGCAGTTCATAACCTTCACCGAACAGAGTTTCCAGGTCCTTAGAGGATAAATGCAGATGTTTGTTGGACAGACCAACAGGTACTTTGTAGCCCATTTCTTCGTTCTCCTTATACTAATCTTTTACTTTAGATAAATGTAACATATAAAAGGCCAGCAGCAGACCGTCGCCGGCCGTTTTGACACACGTTTTATTTCACCTCTACCACATGGGTGATGTACGGCAGATTTCTGTATTTTTGATCCAGATCCAGCCCGTAGCCCACGATGAAAACATCTTCCACGGGGAATCCGACGTAATCGGGAGTCAGTTCCACCTTGCGGCGGGCCGGCTTATCCAAAAACGTGGCAATCTTCAACGATGCAGGCTTTCTGGCCAGCAGTGCTTCCTTCAGATAGGACAGCGTCAGTCCGGAGTCGATGATATCCTCCACGATCAGCACGTCCTTTCCTTCGATGTTGGACTCCATGTCCTTCAGAATCCGAACCACGCCGGAGCTCTTTGTCGAAGCGCCGTAGCTGGAAACCGACATGAAATCGATGGACAGCGGATTATCGATGGCACGGATCAGATCGGCCATGAACGGAACGCTGCCCCGGAGGATCCCCACAACCAGAAGATCTTTTCCCCTGTAATCTCCAGAGATCTGCTTTCCCAGCTCTTCCACTCTGGTTCGAATCTGTTCTTCGCTGATCAGCAGCTCTCCCAATTCGTATTTTTTTTCAGCCATGTCAATTCTCCTCTTTGATTTCGTCTTCCACCTTTACTTCAAATTCTACACCATCCACCACGTTTTTTCCATGGAATTTTTTCTTTTTTTCCGGTTTTGAAACATTTTCTGGCTGCCCGTATTTCCCCAGTTCATCCCAAAGCAGGTACATCACGAAGCACCACAGCAGAAAATCGTCCAGAAAGCCGAATACAGGGATCAGCGGCGGAATCAGATCCACAGGCAGAACCAAATAGACGATGGAAAACACAACCAACGCCTTTTTCCAAAAAGCTACTGCGGGGTCCCGCAGCAGATTGCGGATATTCTTCAACCGTCCCAAAAGCAATGCCAGCGTAAATCTGTGCATAGGCCCTCCCTATTCTTCCGGAGCCGTCTCTTCTTCCTCCGGATCATCGGACACGATCTGCCCGATGACAGACCACAACTCCTCATAGCCGCTCTTCTTCAGAGAGGATACGGGCAAAATGATATCGTCCGGCGCCATTCCCAGCGTCTTGCGGATCATGTTCATCTGCGACCGAAACTGATTTCGGGAAATCTTGTCGGCCTTGGTGGCAACCACCACGCCGTCCAGACCGTAATGCTGCAGCCAC
>JAGATO010000049.1 GCA_017621195.1 Bacillota bacterium
CCGTGGGCGAGTCCAGCCATCACCTGACGATAGCCGGAAAAGACGGCTGAGATCTGATCCGGAAGAGCCGAAGTGGTGATGTCCACGTCGTGACAGGGCCGTCCTAACAGACCATCCCGGACACAGCCGCCCACAGCCCAGGCCTCAAACCCGGCTTCGCCGAGCAGCTCCATGGCCTTCAGCGCTGCGCGCGATTGCCCGGCGCTCATGCCTGCGCTCCCTCCTTTGCTTCCAGCGTCACGTTGTGGCCGATATCCTGTAAAAAGCTGTGAATTCTCTGCATCTTCAGGTCGCTTTCCGCGATGGCCTCGGAGCACTCCTTCAATTCGTCCGCGATGAATTTCGGAATCGTACCTTCCGATTTGTAGCGCAGCTGATGTTCCAGACTGGCCCAGAAGTCCATGGCCATGGTACGGATCTGCACCTCCACCGGTATCTTGACCACTTCGTCCACGAAGAACACGGGAATCTTCACCACCAGATGATAGCTGCGGTAGCCGTTGGGCTTGGGATTTTGGATGTAATCCGTTTCCTTGACCACCTCCACGTCCGTCTGACCCTTCAAAAGCTCGGCCACGGTGTAGATGTCCTCCACGTAGTGGCAGATGACGCGGACGCCGGCGATGTCCGTCAGGTTTTGCGCAATGGACTCCATGGAAAGCTCAAAGCCCTTTCTCTGCAGCTTTTCCAGGATGCTGTCGATGGACTTGACCCTCGTCTCCATGTGGTGAATGGGATCGTGATCGTGCATCAGCTGAAAATCCTCGTCCAGAATTTCCAGCTTCGTCTGGATCTCCTTGATGGCGGCGCTGTAGTTCTTCACCATCTTGGCATATTCCTTGTATAACTTGGCCACATCCTCCGCAGAAAATGTGCGATTCTTCAGTTGATCCAGTTTTTTGAGTTCTTGATTCATTTGTTCTCCGTTCCTTCCCCCGGTTGATCCGTCACAGCGTTCACCTTCCGGTCGATTTCTATCTTTATTATACCATGGATTCGGATGTCAGAGCTTATCTTTTCTGTGAAAAACAAAACGGCTGCATCCCCCGGCGAACCTTCACCGGCAGTGCAGCCGTTCTTCTTTATTTCGGAATTTTGAATGTATTCTTTCCTATCCTATTCGAACATGGCCGTGGACAGATACCGATCTCCCGTATCGGGAAGCAGTACCACGATGGTCTTGCCCTCGTTTTCCGGCCGCTTTGCCAGCTGGATGGCAGCCCATACCGCTGCTCCGGAGGAAATACCCACCAGAACGCCCTCCGCTCCGGCGATCTTCCGGCCCATGGCAAAAGCGTCCTCATCCGCTACCGGGATGATCTCGTCGTAGATCTTCGTATCCAGAACCTGGGGAACGAAGCCTGCGCCGATGCCCTGGATCTTATGTGCTCCGGAACGTCCTTCCGACAGCACCGGTGAGCCTGCCGGCTCTACGGCTACCACTTGAATCTTCGGATTCTGCTCCTTCAGATAGGATCCGGTACCGGTGATGGTGCCGCCGGTTCCTACGCCGGCTACGAAAATGTCCACTTCACCTTCGGTGTCGCGCCAGATTTCCGGACCCGTGGTCTTTCTGTGAATCTCCGGATTGGCCGGGTTGACGAACTGTCCGGGCAGGAAGCTGACGGGGATTTCCTTCGCCAGTTCTTCCGCCTTGGCGATAGCGCCCTTCATACCCTTGCTGCCTTCCGTCAGTACCAGCTCTGCGCCGTAGGCTGCCATCAGCTTCCGCCGCTCCACGCTCATGGTTTCCGGCATGGTGATGATCAGGCGATAGCCCTTTGCCGCGGCAACCGATGCCAGACCGATGCCCGTATTTCCGCTGGTGGGTTCGATCAGCGTAGCGCCGGGGGCGATGAGCCCCTTTGCCTCCGCATCCTCGATCATGGCCAGGGCGATGCGGTCCTTCACGCTTCCGGCCGGGTTGAAGTATTCCAGCTTCGCAACCAGCTTTGCCTTCAGTTCATATTCTTTTTCCAGATGAGTCAGCTCCAACAGCGGAGTGTTTCCGATCAGTTCCGATGCTTTCTTGTAAACAGCCATGGTTATTCTCCTTTCACAGCCTGAAACGCCTGTTCCAGTGCTTCAATTAAGTCGTCCGCGTGTTCCGTTCCGATGGACAGACGAATGGTATTGGGTTTGATTCCCTGATCCAGCAGTTCTTCTTCGCTGAGCTGGGAGTGCGTAGTAGTCGCCGGGTGAATGACCAGACTCTTTACGTCGGCAACATTGGCCAGCAGGGAGAAGATCTCCAGATTGTCGATGAACTTGTGTGCCTCTTCCTGGCCGCCCTTGATCTCGAAGGTGAAGATGGAAGCGCCGCCGTTGGGGAAGTACTTCTCATACAGCTGATGATCCGGGTGATCCGGCAGGGACGGATGGTTGACCTTCTCTACCTGCGGATGACCGGCCAGGTATTCCACGATGCGCTTGGTGTTTTCCGCATGGCGGTCCAGGCGCAGGGACAGGGTTTCCACGCCCTGCAATAACAGGAATGCGTTGAACGGAGAGATGGTCGCTCCGGTATCGCGCAGCAGGATGGCTCTCACGTAGGTGACGAAGGCAGCCGGACCGGCGGCATCCACGAAGGAAACGCCGTGATAGCTGGGGTTGGCTTCGGCGATGGGCGCATACTTTCCGGAAGCTTTCCAGTCGAACTTTCCGGAATCCACGATGATGCCGCCCAGGGTGGTTCCGTGACCGCCGATGAACTTGGTGGCGGAGTGGACTACGATGTCCGCGCCGTGTTCGATGGGCCGGATCAGATACGGTGTTCCAAAGGTATTATCGATGACCAGCGGCAATCCGTGCTTGTGAGCGATGTCTGCGATAGCGTCGATGTCGGGAATATCGCTGTTGGGATTTCCCAGAGTCTCCAGATAGATGGCCTTGGTGTTGGGCTGGATGGCATCTTCCACTTCCTTCAGGTTGTGAGCGTCCACGAAGGTGGTGGTCACGCCGAACTGAGGCAGAGTGCGGGCCAGCAGATTGTAGCTTCCGCCGTAGATGGTCTTCTGCGCTACGATGTGGTCGCCGTTCTGCGCCAGTGCCTGAATCGTATAAGTGATCGCTGCTGCTCCGGAGGCCAGAGCCAGTGCGGCAACACCGCCTTCCAGAGCCGCCAGTCTCTTTTCCAGAACATCCTGGGTGGAGTTGGTCAGACGGCCGTAGATGTTTCCGGCATCTGCCAGTCCGAAGCGAGCAGCCGCGTGAGCGGAATTGCGGAATACGTACGATGTGGTCTGATAGATGGGAACAGCTCTGGCGTCAGACGCCGGGTCGGGCTGTTCCTGTCCTACGTGCAGCTGTAATGTTTCAAAACGATCATTCTTCTTACTCATGATATGTTTTCCTTTCCGTCATAATATAATCGAATGTGTTGATTTTCAGTAGAAGTTGATGTGTTGTAAAAAATGTCTGTTTTGATTTATGTTGTAATACGTAGATCTGAAGATGTCACAATCAACACATTCGATCCTTACGGAAGTTTTGTCGTATCAGCCGAGGAAAATAATGATTCATGTTGTTTTCTCCTGATGTTCTATTTTCCTATAAACATACTTTTTTAATAGGTTTATATGGATAATAGCACCATTACCCTATAATGTCAATAGGTTTTTGATAATTTTTTTCTTTTTCTCTTCTCAGAGATTTCCCGTAGGAGACATTCCGCCGCGCACTCTCAAATGGCGCCGCTCTCCCGCGTGTCGTCCCTCAGATGATGCAGCTTTCCCACATATCATCCTGTCCGTCGGCCCGCAGAAGGGCCGCCTGATGAGTTAACTTATCCAGGGTGATGCTCTCAAAATAATCGTCCACCAGCTGGTACAATTCGCGCCACATGGGCAGCGTAACGCAGTGTTCCGCCCTGGGGCAATGTTCGGCGCCCTCTTCCAGGCAGGCCACCGGCGCCAGAGATCCTTCCGTGGCTTTCAGAATGCTTCCAACCGTGTAGGTTTCGGGACTCCGGGACAGCTTGTAGCCGCCGCCCTTTCCCCGCAGTCCGATCACCAGCTTTGCCTTGACCAGGTTCTTCATGATGGCTTCCAGATATTTTTTGGAAATTTCTTGATGTTCCGCTATTTCATCCAACGCAACGTAGACTTCCGGGTTATGAACCGATAACTCTACCATCACTCTCAATGCATATCGACCTTTTGTGGAAATCCTCATAGCGTTCCCTCCCGTTCTGATTTCTATATACCTATCATAACGTAGGGTTTTTCAGATTGCAATATCTTTTTACAGATTTCCCTACAATCCTATTGTCCACACTTCCATTCCCCGGACCATTCCGTACCCCAAAAGCAGACAACCGGGTAAGGTAACAATCCAAGCGATCACCAATTCTTTCGCCACATTCTGCCGTACCCTACTCTCCCTGTCACTACCCATCCCAGCTCCAACCATGGCCGCCGTTTTTACATGGGTGGTGCTGACCGGAAACCCCAGAAGAGACGCCCCCAACAGGCAAAAGATCGCCGCACCGTCGGCGGCGCAGCCATCCTCGGGTTTCAGCCGGATCAGTTCCGTTCCGATCTTTTCCACGATGCGCCGCCCTCCCGTGGCTGTTCCCAGTCCCATGACCAGCGCACACAATACCGCCAGCTCCACGGGGATTTCCGCCGCCATCCCTCCCAGAATACCTGTCATCGCCGTTTTAGTGATCTCCTGTCCGCCCGAGGTCAGTCCCATAGCCAACAGCAACAGGGCCGCAAACTTCTGACCGTCCTGAGCCCCGTGGAGAAAGGCCAAGCTCATGGCCAGAACGATCTGCAGGAAACGGAGCCCGCCATGGCGTCTGCCATGGAGTCCGCCATGGTGTCTGCCATGGTGTCCGCCATGGATTCCGCCATGGTGTCCGCCCCGGCGCTCGTTCCACCATTTTTCTTTACGCGCGTCCCGCAGATGCTGGCCCATCCAGCTGATGAGATAGGCCGAGGCAAAACCCAGGACTATGGAACCCGCCATTCCGGCAACTACGGTGACCCACACGTTCCACCGGATTACGGAAGCATCTCCATACAGAGCAAGGGCCGCTCCTGTCAGGGCTGCGATCAGACTGTGGCTCTCGCTGGTGGGAATGCCGAAGACCCAGGCGCCCACCGACCAGAACACGATGGTCAGAAGAGTAGCGCTGAGCAGAATGGTCAGCGTTGAGGGCGAAGGCTCTGCTTTCGATCCCCTTCCCGCCGTCAGATCTACTATGCTGCCCATGGCATAGGCCACCGCCGGACGAAACCGACACATGACAGCCGTTCCCAATACGTTGCATAGGGCAGCCCACCCGGCAGCCCGCCGCATGGGCAGGGCGCCGGTTGCCACGGCAGCAGCGATAGCGCTGGGCGCGTCGGTCCATCCGTTGACGAAGATCACGGCCAGGGTCAGAAGGATCACTGCTGTCGTTCCGTTCCAAACATCCATCCGTCCGCACCCTCCTTCCACACTCCGTTCACGTTTTCTTTCCACGCTCCATTTTCGCCTCTTCTCACGCTTCGCTTGCTGTCTTCATTTACAAGAGTATACGACGGAGCAGTGCCTTTCATGCCGGACTTTCGTCGCCGTCTGGATGACGGTATGGTTCCGATATCGCCATATCTATATTATTCAGTATAATTCCAATTATAATATAGAACTTTTTGGAATTTCTATATTTCGTATTAGAATCTTTGATAAAATATAGGATTATATTGATATTCTATATTTCAATATTTTTGATTCGCTATTTTATAGGGTCATTTGTGTATTTTTTTCATTTTTTGTAACAGATTATTACATTTCTCTCATTTCGCTATATTTTTTGTTTCTCACAAAGCGATTTTCTAGGATA
>JAGATO010000050.1 GCA_017621195.1 Bacillota bacterium
AAGGCGGCTCGTCTGACAGTCAGAACAAGAGCGCTGTAAGCTTGGGACTTAGGACCAATCGCGTGACGGCATCGGACAATGCCAAAATCGAGGCGATGGGCGAAACAGCCGCCAGCAGGACTAAGGGGATCAGTATCGGCGCAAATGTCTCTGGCGATATCGAGCTGACATTCGGCGCAACCATGACTGCTGTTGCAGGTTCGGTTCAAAGCAAGAGCCCGGAGGGCGAGGCTGAAAGCTACGGTTTAGAGGTCCTGGATGGATCGGTGGATCTGTCGGACGGCGCGAAACTGACCGCTTCCGGTGGACCGGTGTACGGATCCAACGCGTCTTCTTTCAGTATCGGAGCTAAAATATTGGAAGAGGATCTGACCATCAGCGACGGTTATGTGGCAGTACGTGGATATGGAAAGAAATCCGACAGCGAAGCGGACGTCGATCAGGAGAGCAGCTTCGGACTGAAGCTGCAGGGGAAACTGACGGTGGGTAAAGACGGATTAGTGAGTGTTACGGGCGGTGACGCTACCGTTGAAAGCTGCGGCCTTCGCTGTGAAGAAGCGCAGATCGACGGAGCCGTAGTGAGCGGTACCAAACAGGCTCCTCGGGAAATCGGCATGGACGTGACGGGGGTAATGACAGTTGGTAAAACGGGTGACGTTCAGAGCTATATATCGTATGCCACTTCGGAGAGCTACGGCATTGCCATCGGAAAGCCGATGACCATTGACGGGGGCGTCGTATTCGCGGTGGGATATATGAAAGACGGCGACTCCGAGGAAAATACAACCAATTCGGCTATTTACTATTACGGTGGAGCGGAAGTGGATTCCGATCCGGCGGTCATCATGAAAAACGAAGCGACGCTGTGGGTCTACAGCTTCTACGAGGTGGAAGAGGAGGTCGCGGATGCGAAGAAGGCCACGGCGGTGAACGGCGAAGTGGATCTGTCCGCCTACGGCGACTACTGCTGGAAATCGAACAAGACAGAAGACAAATACTGTTGGGCTAAGGGCATAGAGAGTCCTACCCTTTCGGGCGGTGACATCGAGTTGTTGATGATTCAGTCCTACCTTCCTGTCAATCTGCGTCCCAACGGCGGAACAGTGGAGAAGACCACGGTTCGTTTCGGGCCGGAGGATACGGTGGACGATCTTCCCACGCCGGAACGCAGCGGTTACACCTTCCTGGGCTGGTACACAGAGCCCGAGGGCGGAATTAGAGTCGATTCGGATTTCGTCTTCGATGAGGAATGGACATTGTACGCTCACTGGAAGAAAAAGTCCAGCAGTTCGTCCGGTTCGTCTTCCGGCGGTTCCACCATCGATCAGCCTGTGGAACCGGATCCTTCCGTGGATGAGACCGGCGACTCTGATGCTGACTGCGATCACGGCAGCGACTGTCCTCTGAATCAGTTCGACGATGTAAACGGCGACGCCTGGTATCGCGACGGTATCGATTTCTGCGTAACCAACGGTCTGATGAGCGGTACCGGCGACAAAACCTTTGCGCCTGATCGTACCGCGTCCCGAGCCATGCTGGTGACGATCCTGTATCAGCTGGAAGGTCGGCCGGAAGCCGGAGATAACAGCTTTATGGACGTGAACGACGGCACGTGGTATTTCGACGCCGTTTCCTGGGCGGCGGACTTCGGAATTGCGGGCGGCATCGGAAACGACCGCTTCGCTCCGGATCAGGCGCTGACCCGCGAGCAGCTGGCGGTGATCCTGTACCAGTATGCGAAATACAAGGGCTATGATGTTTCCGTGGACGGCGAAGCGGATCTGGACTTCGCGGACAGCGCCGATGTGAGCGGCTGGGCACAGACCGCTCTGAAGTGGGCCGTCCAGAACAAGCTGATCAACGGCGTCGGTTCTGACCGTCTGTCCCCCAAGGGCCAGGCGACCCGCGCCCAGCTGGCTACGATTCTGTATCAGTTCTGTCAGATCTTTGTACAGAACGTGACGAAGTAATGCGGTGGAATGATCGCTGCAAGAAAAGGAAATGCAGAATCGCGAGACGGAAAAATAGATAGCGAAAAAGGAGAATACGATCGGAATGGAAAGGGGCTGTAAAAGCCCCTTTTTATCCAACGCCGGAGCCAAGAATACTCCCATCCTCTATAGTTGGTGAGATGAATTGGCGGTTTCCGGCGTTTTTTGTCGCCAATCTTGTTGAACTTCGTTGAATTCCCAATCATTTTGTGATATCATATACTCAGTAAATTATATTAAAAAGGTTGGTATATCAATGAAATTAGACAGCAATCATCATTCAGTATTCCTGATGCATTACCACCTCATACTGGTCGTGAAATACAGACGCAACGTCATAAACGACGCGATTTCAGAGCGACTCCGGGAAATCTTCGAAAGCATTGCCCCAAGCTATAACATCACTGTGGAAGAATGGAATCATGATGGGGACCACATACATGTTCTCTTCAAAGGACACCCAAACACGGGACTCTCCAAGTTCATCAATGCATATAAGTCGGCCAGCAGC
>JAGATO010000051.1 GCA_017621195.1 Bacillota bacterium
CGGGACAGGTACGTCCTCTGCGGAACGCTGGGGATTGTGACGGGAACGCTGCAGAAGCACCAGAAGGGCTTCGGCTTCGTCACACCGGCGGATGCGGATGAGATCCGGGGCGATGACGGCAGAAGCGGAGACATTTACGTGGCTCAGGACAATATGAAGTGGGCCATGCACGGAGATCTGGTGGCCGTCAAGCTGTTGAAGGGCGAAGGCGCTCACAAGCGTCGGGAAGGCGCGGTTGCCCGCATCATCCGCCACGCCCACAGCGAGATGGTGGGGACATTCTACTGCCGTCACGGCTACGGCTTTCTGGTGCCCGACGATCCCCGGCTCACCGAGGACGTGTTTGTCAGTCAGACCGACTGGAACGGCGCTCAGACCGGGGACAAGGCTGTGGTGGAGATCACACGATGGCCCGACGGTCAGTATAACGCCGAGGGAATCGTGACGGAAATCCTCAGTCGGGCGGGAGAGACGGGCGGCGACATCAAGGCCCTGATTCGCCAGTACCAGAAGACGAAATCCTTTCCCGACGATGTCAACGCGGAAGCGGAGGCCGTGGAGGATCAGTTGGAAGAGAGGACGACGGAGCAGTGGGAGGCTCTGGGTCGCAGGGATCTCAGAGAGGCTTCCGTCATCACCATCGACGGCGCGGATTCCAAGGACTTCGACGATGCGGTCAGCGTGACGAAGCTGCCCGGCGGAAACTTCCTTCTGTCGGTGCACATTGCCGACGTGACTCACTACGTGAAAGAAGGTCATCCTCTGGATCGGGAGGCATGGAACCGGGGAACCAGCATCTACATTCTGGATCAGGTCATTCCCATGCTGCCCCAGCGGCTGTCCAACGGCATCTGCAGTCTGAATCCCGGCGTGGATCGGCTGACACTGTCCGTGGACATGGAGATCGACCGCAGCGGCCGCGTGGTGAACCACGAGATTTACGAAGCTGTGATCCGATCACAGGAGCGAATGGTATATACCGACGTGTCGGATATGTTGGAATATTGGCGGAGGCCGGCCGATAGCGGCCAGCCGATCGAACAGGCCCAGCAGGAGCGGGTGGAGGCTCTGTGTCGGAGGTACGAGGCCATCCGCCCCATGCTTTTGGACATGGAAGAGCTGGCGGCCATCCTGCACCGCAGACGGGAAGAGCAGGGAAGCATCGACTTCGATCTGGACGAAACCCAGATCTCCCTCAACGAAGAGGGAATCCCGGTCCACATCGGTACCGCCGAACGGCGGGTTGCCAACCGGATCATCGAGGATTTCATGGTGACGGCCAACGAGACCGTGGCGGAGCACTTCTACTGGATGGGCGTCCCCTTCGTGTACCGCGTTCACGACAAGCCCGACGGAGAGAGGATCGGAGAGCTGAAACGGTTTTTGGGACGGTTCGGGCTGACGCTGAAGGGGAGCGCCGACTCCATCCATCCCAAGGCGCTGAACGAGCTGCTGAAGCAGACCGAAGGAATGGAGGAAGAACACGTCATTCACACGGTGACGCTGCGGGCTATGCAGAAGGCGGTGTACCGTCCCGAGTGCATGGGCCACTTCGGCCTGGGACTGAAGTATTACTGTCACTTCACCTCGCCCATTCGGCGCTATCCCGACCTGATGATCCACCGCATCATCAAAGAATCCCTTCGCAGCCAGCTGACCGAGGAGCGGACGGAACGGCTGGCGGCGCTGGTGGATCAGGCTTCGGTGCAGTCGTCTCTGACGGAGCGGCAGGCTCAGGAGATGGAGCGCGAGGCCGAGAAGATGAAAATGGCCGAATACATGAGCCACCACATCGGGGAATGCTACGACGGCATCATCAGCAGCGTGACCAACTTCGGCTTCTTCGTGGAGCTGGAAAACACCGTGGAAGGATTGGTAAGAGCTGCGGAGCTGACCGACGATTATTACGAATACGAACCGAACCAGTATCGGCTCATCGGCAGCCGAAGCCACAACGTGTACGGGCTGGGTGATCGAGTCGCCATCCGGGTGGTGAGGGCCGATGTCATGACCCGCCAGATCGATTTCGCCCTGGCAGAGCCGCTCCGGGGGACGGAGCGTGGACGGCGGGGCCGAAAGGATTCCGCCGGACGGCGGGAGCGAACTGCCGGAACATGGGGCGCGACCGGGTACGAGGGCAGCCGCAGGAAAAAAGAGAGCAAAGGCGGACGAAGGAGCGACCGAAACGAAGGCCGGCGAAGGACGGCGGCGAAAAGGAGGACATGGAAATGAAGATCAAGCGATTCGTGGGAGGAAATCTGGAGAGCAACGGCTACGTGCTGTATCAGAAGAAGGGCGGAACGGCCTGGATCATCGATCCCGGATACGCTCCCGATAAATTCTTGAGATTTTTGCAGGAGGACGACCTGAAGCTGCAGGGGATTCTGCTGACCCACCACCACTACGACCACACCGGCGGCGTGGACAAGATCAGCCACGAGACCGACTGCCCCGTCTACATCCACAGTAACGACGGCGACCGGTACGGAAAACCGGCGGAATTCATGGCCGACGGCCAGGTCTTCGACGTGGACGGAGAAGAGCTGCGGGTCATCCACACTCCGGGCCATACGGAAGGCGGCGTCTGCCTCGTTTCCGAAAAGAGCCGGGTGGCGTTTACGGGGGACACCCTGTTCAACCGGGAGGTGGGACGGGTGGATCTGGAGGACGGCGATCTGGAGAAGATGCGCCGGTCGCTGAACGACATCATCTATCCCTGGGACAACGACATCACCGTCTATCCGGGACACGGGCCGGAAGCCACGATGAAGTTCGTAAAACGGAACAACCCGGAATTTTTAGAGCTGCTCAGCCCGGAAAAACGTTGAAACAAAAACCTCGTTATGATATAGTGGTTATATATGACAATCAGAAAAATCGACGCGAAAGGATGCGCGGACAACACGGCGCATTTTTCGTATGTAATTCATTAGAAATTGGAGAACACACATGAGTAAACCCATCGTTGCCGTCGTTGGAAGACCCAACGTAGGCAAATCCACTTTTTTTAACAAGGTCGTAGGACGCCGCGTATCCATCGTAGAGGATACGCCCGGCGTGACCCGCGACCGGATCTATGCAGAGGCGGAGTGGTGCGGAAAGGAATTCATCATGATCGATACCGGTGGGATCGAACCGGATACCGATGATGTGATCCTGTCCCAGATGCGCGTTCAGGCAGAACTGGCCATGGAAACTGCTCAGGTCATCTTGCTGATCGTCGACGGTCGCGCTGGTGTCACTACTGCCGACTACGAAGTAGCTGATATGCTGCGCAGAAAGAAGAAGGATGTCATCCTGGTTGCCAATAAAATCGATAACCCGACAAGGCTGCCGGATAACTTCTACGATTTATATGAACTGGGTCTGGGAATGCCCATTCCCATTTCTTCCACCAACTCCCTGGGAATCGGGGACCTGCTGGATGAAGTGTTTGAAAGAATGCCGGAAGGTGCTTTCGATGAAGAAGAAGACGATTCCATCAAGATCGCCATCATCGGTAAGCCTAACGCCGGTAAGTCTTCTCTGGTCAATGCCTTCCTGGGCGAAGACCGCGTGATCGTATCCAACATCGCCGGTACCACCAGAGATTCCATCGACACCCCCTTCGTTCGCGGAGATGATAAGTTTACACTGATCGATACGGCGGGGATCCGTCGTAAG
>JAGATO010000052.1 GCA_017621195.1 Bacillota bacterium
ACCTCCATCATCGACCGTCCCTTCGATTTCAGCCAGGCTCTCGTCAGCGGAATCAAGGGAAAGAAGATCGGCCTTCCGAAGAACTACTACGGCGAAGGGCTGGCGAAGGACGTGAAGGAGCGGATATTGGAGGCCGCTAAGACCTTCGAAGCGCTGGGAGCTCAGGTGGAAGAGTTTGAAATGCCCAACGTGGACTACGCCGTTCCGGCCTACTACATCGTAGCCTGCGCGGAAGCCAGCTCCAACCTGTCCCGTTACGACGGAATCAAATACGGATTCCGCAGCGCTCAGGCCGAAAATATCCTGGACATCTATTACAAGTCCAGAAGCGAAGGATTCGGTGCGGAAGTGAAGCGCCGCATCATGCTGGGCTCCTTCGTGCTGAGCTCCGGCTATTTCGACGCTTATTACAAAAAGGCGCTGCAGGTGCGGGGCATGATCAAGGCCTCCTTCGACGAAGCCTTTGAAAAGTACGACATGATCCTGAGCCCCGTGAGCCCCACGACGGCCTACACCATCGGCGGCCAGATCAGCGACCCCATCGCCATGTACATGGCGGACATCTATACCGTATCCGTCAACCTGTCGGGCATTCCCGCCGTGGCACTGCCCTGCGGCATGGATTCCGAAGGATTGCCGGTGGGAATGCAGCTGATCGGCAAAGCCTTCAGCGAAGAGACCCTGGTGGCAGCCGCTGCGGAATACCAGAGAGCCACCGACTTCCACAAGGCCGTTGCACCTTGCGCGGCGAAAGGAGGGAGAAGATAATGAGCAGACAATTTGAAATCGTCATGGGCCTGGAGGTCCATGTAGAATTAGCGACGAAAACCAAGATCTTCTGCGGCTGCAGCACGGAGTTCGGCGGCGAGCCCAATTCCCACGTCTGCCCCGTCTGCATGGGACTGCCCGGAAGCCTTCCCGTGCTGAACAAGAGCGTGGTGGACTACGCCATGAAGGCGGGTCTGGCTCTGAACTGCAACATCACCCGGGAAAACCGGTTCGACCGAAAGAATTATTTCTATCCCGACCTGCCCAAGGACTATCAGATCTCCCAGCTGTACTTCCCCATCTGCAGGGACGGAGCGCTGGAATTTGAAGCCGGCGGTGAGACGGCCCGGATCCGCATCCACGAGATCCACATGGAAGAGGATGCGGGAAAGTTGGTTCACGATGCGGCAGGTACGCTGGTGGACTACAACCGCTGCGGTGTTCCTCTGATCGAGATTGTTACCGAGCCGGACTTCCGAAGCGCCGACCAGGTCATTGGCTTTTTGGAAAACTTACAGCAGATTCTGAAGTATCTGGGCGTATCCGACTGCAAGATGCAGGAAGGCTCCATGCGCGCCGACGTGAACCTGTCCGTCCGTCCCGTGGGCCAGGAGGAATTCGGTACCAGAACGGAAATGAAGAATATCAACTCCCTGAAGGCCATTCGCCGTGCCATCGAATTCGAAAGCCAGCGACAGATCAACCTGATCGAAGCCGGCGGCAAGGTGACTCAGGAAACCCGTCGCTGGAACGACGAGGAAGGGGAATCCACGGCCATGCGTTCCAAGGAAAACGCTCAGGATTACCGGTACTTCCCCGATCCGGACCTTCTGCCCGTCTCCATCGACGACGCCTGGTACAACGCGGCGCTGAACTCCCTGCCGGAGCTGCCTCAGGCAAAGCGCCAGCGCTACGTGGCGGAACTGGGCCTGTCCGCTGACAAGGCAGCGGTCATCACCTCTGCGAAGGAGCTGGCCGTGCTGTTCGAAGAGATCGTATCCTGCGGTCAGGATGTGAACGAGGCGGCAAACGTCGTCACCGGCGATATTCTGAAGCTGATGAAGGAAGCAGGACAGGCGCCGGAGGAACTGAAAATCGACAGCGCCAAGGTGGCCTCTGCCATCGGTCTCGTTACTTCCGGAAAGATCAGCCGCAAGTCCGAAAAGGAAATCATCGAGGCTATCTTTAAGGCTGACGTGGATCCGGAAAGCTACGCCAAAGAACACAACATGATCGTAGTGGAGGATCTGGCTCTGATCGCCGAAACGGCGGACCGCGTAGTGGCATCGTATCCGGCTTCCATCGCCGACTACAAGAACGGTAAGGCCAAGGCCATGGACTTTCTGGTCGGTATGTGCATGAGAGAACTGAAGGGAAAGGCGCGGCCGGAGACCATCAGCGCAATTCTGAAGGAAAAGGTGGATGCGGCTCCCATGCCGGAAGGCTTTGAGAACGCGGCTCCCGTCAAGGATAAGAAGGCGAAGAAGGAAGAAAAGAGAGCGAAGGAAGCGGCGGAAAAGGCGCTCGCGGAAGCAAAGGCTCAGGAAGAAGCGGAAAAGGCGCTTGCGGAAGCCGAAGAGGCGGCCAGAGAGGCAAAAGCGGAAGAAGCTCGTCGTGCGAAAGAGGCTGCGGAAAAGAGAAAGGCGGCTTTGGACGATGTGAACTTCGCGCCCATCGAGATCAATAACCGCTACAGAAACAGAACCTGCGCCGATATCGGCCTGGCCGACATCGATCAGGAAGTGCGGCTGTCCGGCTGGATTGCCACCATCCGAAACCACGGCGGTATCGTCTTCGTGGATTTGCGTGACCACTACGGCGTCACTCAGGTGGTAGTCACCGACGAGATGATCGCCGATCTGGGGAAAGAAACCGTCATCTGCGTGGAAGGTACGGTCATCAAGAGAGATCCCGATACGGTGAACCCCAACATTCCCACCGGCGAAGTGGAACTGAAGGCCAGAACGCTGGAAGTACTGGGCCACTCCCACAAGAACCTGCCCTTTGAGATCGAGCGTTCCACCGAAACCAAGGAAGACGTTCGGTTGAAGTACCGGTTCTTGGACCTGAGAAATCCCAAGGTCCACAACAACATCATCCTGCGGTCCCAGATCATCCGCTTCCTGCGCAAGCAGATGGAAGCTCTGGGCTTCCTGGAAATCCAGACCCCGATTCTGGCCAATTCTTCTCCGGAGGGCGCCCGCGACTATCTGGTACCGTCCCGAAAGCACAAGGGTAAGTTCTACGCTCTGCCTCAGGCTCCTCAGCAGTTCAAGCAGATGCTGATGGCCTCAGGCTTCGACAAGTACTTCCAGATCGCACCGTGCTTCCGCGACGAGGATGCCCGTCAGGACCGTTCGCCCGGCGAATTCTATCAGCTGGACTTCGAACTGGCCTTCGCCACCCAGGAAGATGTGTTTGCGGTGGCGGAAAAGGTGCTGTATGAGACCTTCTGCACCTTCTCCGACAAGGAAGTCAGCAAGCCGCCCTTCGTGCGGATTCCCTTTGCGGAAGCCATGCTGAAGTACGGCACGGATAAGCCGGACCTGAGAAACCCTCTGATCATTCAGGACCTGTCCGACTTCTTCGCCAATGTGGATTTTGCGCCCTTCCGCGGAAAGATCGTCCGGGCCATCGTGGTTCCCGGCATGGCGACGAAGTCCAAGTCCTTCTTCGGCTCCATGGAAAAGTTCGCCACCGGCATCGGTATGAAGGGTCTGGGCTACATCAGCGTCAAGGAAGATATGACCTACAAGGGC
>JAGATO010000053.1 GCA_017621195.1 Bacillota bacterium
GCGCTTCGATACACGCCGTCAGTTCCACCGGAGATCCTTCCCGAACCGTCAACGTCATGTCCACCGGCAGCTTCCGACTTTCCTTTTTCGCCTGACCGCTGGTGATATCGAAGGTCTTCCGCGCCTCTTCCAGCTGCGCCTTTTCCGAAATCCGGTAGATCCATTCGCCCGGATGGATATCGCCGGGAACATCGCCAATCTCCACGATCTGACCGGCATCGGCGCTGCGGAGACTCTTTTTCTTCTTTTCCCCGGCTCCGCCGCTTCGCAAGCCGTTGACATGAGTGCGAGATCGCGAGCCGTTGGATTTACCGAAGGATCGTCTATCGTCGATGGGCGAAGCCTCTCCGATGTAGGTTACGATGTTGCCGGACAGCTTCAGCTGCCCGTCCGCTGCCGTTCCCTGCACTTCCACACCGTCGCCCAGATGCAGATCCTCCGACAGCTTCACCGTGAGGAACTGGCGGATGGACTTTCCTTCTCCCGCCGTCCGCACCTTCAACACCTTCCCCAGGCGAATTCCCTGATGCTTGGGCAAACGCCCCGACAGGATCTGCGTTCGGGGATTTTCCCAAAGATAGCCGTCGGTGAAATTTCCCCGGTTGAAAATCTGAAGCAACGCTTTTCGATCCTCTTCGCTGACCTCATATTTGCCATCTCTTTGGTACAGATCCAGGTACTTCCGATAGATTTTCGTCACAACAGCCACGTACTCCGGCGATTTCATGCGGCCTTCGATCTTCAGCGAAGCAACGCCGGCTTCTGCCAGCGCTCCCAGATGATCGATCGTGCACATATCGCGGGGACTAAGTCGGTAGAGCGCCGCCGCATTGGCGCCGCCCTTCTCCCGTACCGGCGCACCGCTGCGCAAAAGTTCGTAGGGCAATCGGCAAGGCTGCGCGCAGCCGCCGCGGTTGCCGCTGCGTCCTCCCTGAAACCGGCTCATCTGGCACTGCCCCGAGTAGCACATACACAGCGCACCGTGAACGAAGACTTCCAGCGGAACGTCGCAGTTCTCCGCAATCTGCCTGATCTGAACAAACGGCGTTTCTCTCGCCAAAACCACTCGGGCAAACCCCAGGTCGTTGGCTTCCAGGACGCCGTCCAGGTCGTAGACCGTCCCCTGGGTGCTGAGATGAAGCTCCATCCCGGGAACGCGCCGCCGCAGCTCTCGAGCCAGACCGAAATCCTGGACGATCAGCGCATCCACTCCGGCCACGTAGCATTCCCGCGCCTCCGCGATGGCTTCTTCTATTTCTCCGTCGGTCACCAGAGTGTTCAGCGTGATGTACACTTTGACGCCCTTGCTGTGGGCGTATTCGACGGCATCCTCCAGCTGACGGCCGCCGAAGCTTCCCGCGTTGACCCGGGCGTGAAAGGCCCGCCCTCCCATATAGACGGCGTCGGCACCGTGTTCTGCCGCTGCCCGCAGCTGTTCTTCTCCTCCCACGGGAGCCAGCCGTTCCGGAATGTATCTCATGATCGTTCTCCTCTTCGTTTTTTGTTTTCTTTGTTCTCTTTCTTCTCTGCGTTTTCTTCGATTTCCCAGTTTTCGATCTGCTCACGGTCATGCATTGTTTTCATTATATCATATGCGGACGGTCGGCGCACATCAGACGCGAAATTTTGCGTTGTTTCATTGATTCCATGAAATCGGAAACCCTCGTCTCTTTGTTGATCTTCTCCGGAACCTCCTGAGATCGTTCCTTTACGCCGCATCCCTTCTGGAATTCAGACCACATACGATCAATATCTTCCTGTGTAAATGACATCGAGAACTTTTTTGACTTTTCCATACGTTCTTCCATATTGACCAAGTCGATTGGAATCCTTGAAGTATTCCTGTTGCCCTGTAGACAGCTTGTTTCCCCAAGTGTTGACGGGAGAAAGTGATTATTTGATCTTGCTTTCACCTTCATTCTGTGCTACACTTAAATTAAAAGAAGAACTGATGGGCTCGTAGAGCTGCCCCGAAAGGGGAGTTGTGCCACGGCCACCTCTAGGTTCCTCTTTTTTTATTTCAGGGAATACGAATTCGGATCCATCCGGAGCTAAGACTCGATGGATTTTATAGAAGTTATCCGTAGTTTTGCGAACAACGACAGCTACAACACCAGGAACCCCGTTAATTGTTATGGGACCGGCAAACGTATAAGACGGGTAGTTACGTCCTTTGTGGTTTTCATGACCGTCTATGTTGACTCCACGTTTGAGAATAGCATGGATCGCCTCAAAAGCAGCAAACTCAGCGTCTGTGTTCATATACTTCACAGCCTCGTCAATTCGCTTTTCATCAATATTGATTGTTCCGAAACCTTTTCGATCTACACGGAATCCTTTTTTCTTAATTGATCTAACAACTAAATCCTTTCTCGTTTTTTTAGAGATACCTTTTTCCGATTTATAGGAAAGATCCGCCATAGACTCAAGCCCGTTCAGCTTTTCTATATTGCTTCTCAATTGTTCGACAACACTTGTGGTGTTTTCGTATCCGCTTTCCTATTTTCTCTGCTTGTTAGAACTCTTTTTTCTGTTACCTCGGCCTCGACCTCGACTATACTTTATATCGTTGCTTGGGATGTACTCCACATAGGTGTCCTCTTCGGTTTCTGCTTTCACTTCAACCACAGTCATCTCACGCAAATCGGAGATCAACTTCTCAGTCAACTTCTCCACGTCTGCCATCCGAGCATCATCAAAATCGGTGATCTCTTTATTGACGCTTGCACATTCAATCAAAGCATTCACCTGATCCGCAGGATTGCTCACATCCGGAAGCCACTGCCACCTCTAGGTTCTGTTTTTTCCTTGAATACGAACTTCGTACCATCGGGCGCCGCAATTCTATGAATTTTATAGAAGTTCTTTGATGTTAAAGAAAGAGCAACACCAACATTTCCTCGAACCCCATTTATTATACCCTGTTGCCCTGTGGACAGCTTGTTTCCCCAAGTGTTGACGGGAGAAAGTGATTTTTTGATCTTGCTTTCTCTGTCGTTCTTTGATACGCTGTTTGTGGCAAAAGCCGAATCAGGAGGGCGCCTTATGAAACAATGGAAAGAAGGGTTGGAAAACCTGAAACACATCAATTTGAAATCGAAGTTATCGGTTCTGATTTTTCCTGTTCTGAGTCTTCTTCCGTACGTAATTCTGGAATTGCAGAAAAGAGGAAATGCGGAAACCGCATCGCTCGTACGACACGCCACATTTGCCGTGCTGTGGATCGCGGTCTATCTGGCGATCCGGTTCCATCGAGCCAATCGGGACATCTTCCGAAACAGATATTCCAGAATCATTTTCTTATGCATTATCCTGCTCATCGCTTTACCGACTGTACTGCTGTAGATGTAGCGCGGCCGACGCCGCGCTGTGGATCGTGTTCGATTTCCCTTTTTCATCCAAACATCCCCGAACATGGTCTATCCCTACCCCCGAATTGGCCTGTTTCTACCCCTCGATTAGTCAAAAATTAACAGTATATTAACATCCATCGGACGGCGAAGCCACCCGATGGACGTCCGATGGCCACTGCGACCGCCCCTCGCTTTAAAATCTAAGACATTTCGAAAGAATGGGACAATTTTTTCTTTTTTATTGTAAGTTTCTCGCCTTTTTGCAATCGTTTTCACGGTTTTTGCAAAGTTCAGACTTTTTCTTTGCATGTGGTTTTTCCGCCTGTTATACTCAAGTTAAGGACAGTATGTCATTGCGAAACCGGATCTCTTCGTATGTTGTGGTTTTTCTGTATGATCCGGAATTTCGCAATGAAAAGGACATTTTTTTAACACAGTAAGGAGGAAAGAGATCATGCCTCAACAGTATCCCGAAGTCGATGCCATTCTGGAAGCCCACGGGCTTTCCCAATCCGCTATCATCTCCATCTTACAGGACGTGCAGAAGCACTACCGATACCTGCCTCAGGACGTCCTGGTGTACGTAGCCAAGCGCCTGGGAATCTCCGAAGCCAAGGTCTACAGCGTTGCCACATTCTACGACAACTTTTCTCTCGAACCCAAGGGAAAATACGTCATCAAGGTCTGCGACGGTACCGCCTGCCACGTCCGCAAATCTCCTCTGATCCTCAACGCTCTGCGCCGGGATCTGGGACTGAACGAGGAAAAGCACACCACCGACGATATGATGTTCACGCTCGAAACCGTATCCTGCCTGGGTACCTGCGGTCTGGCTCCGGTGCTGACGGTCAACGACAAAGTGTATCCATCCATGACGCCGGAAAAAACGGAAGCTCTGCTAAAGCAGCTGAAAGAGGAGGCCAAGTAAATGTCTGCCAACATGAATATGAAAATCGCATCCCTGGCCGCGTTTCACCGCCGCCAGACGGAATGTGCCAGAAACCTGAAGCTGGAACATAAAAAGATCCTGGTCTGCGGAGGAACCGGCTGCGTTGCCGGCGGCTCCATGGACATCTACGCCAGATTCCAGGAGCTGATCGCCAAAGGCGGCTTCCGGTTCGTGGATCTGGAGCTGGAAAAGGAAGAAGAGCCCAACGTTACCGTCAAGAAGAGCGGCTGCCACGGCTTCTGCGAAATGGGCCCTCTGGTTCGCATCGAGCCCTACGGCATCCTCTACGTCAAGGTGAAGCCGGAAGACGCCGATGAGATCTTCGCCGAAACCATCATCAAGGGAAAACCGGTAGAGCGTCTGCTGTACCACGCCCCCGACGGCAAGATCCACGCCACCGAACACGACATCCCCTTCTACAAAAAGCAGCGCCGCGAAGTGCTGGAGCACTGCGGCGCCATCGACGCCGAATCCATCGGTGAATACATCGCTCTGGGCGGCTACACCGCCTTCACCAAAGCTCTGTTCCAGATGAGTCCCGACGAAGTCATCAACGAAATCGTCCTCTCCAAGCTGAGAGGCCGCGGCGGCGGCGGTTTCCCCACCGGAAAGAAGTGGCAGCAGGTTTCCTCTCAGCCGGAGACCATCCGCTACATCGTCTGCAACGGCGACGAAGGAGA
>JAGATO010000054.1 GCA_017621195.1 Bacillota bacterium
AGGCAATATATGAGGATCGAACTGGAAATGCAGAAACAGCGCCGTCTGGGACTGGCCGAGGGGAAAGCCGAGGGAAGGGCCGAGGGAAGGATCATGGATAAAATCGAACTGGTCTGTAAAAAGCTGGCCAAAGGAAAGTCGCTCCAAACCATCGCCGAAGAGTTGGAAGAAGATCCGGATGTCATCAAAGAGATCTGCCAGGCGGCGGAGCCCTTTGCTCCGGACTACGACGTGGACGCTATCTATGAAGCCATGCAGCGCGCTCGTTCCGGGCAATAAAATCGAAAGGCAATTTCAGCTGACGCGGAGCATCACTGCCATAATATAAATCTGTAGCATAACTTATTATAACAAAAAATGGCTAAAGTCTCGCGGCTTTAGCCATTTTTCTTCAAGGACCATTTTACAGCCCCTTTCATCGTGTTTACAGCTGTTTCAGATATTCGATCTCGCGGGGCGTCAGCTTGCGCCAGTGACCGCTCTTCAGGTGACCCAGATGCAGATCGCCGATGGCGATGCGCTCCAGATCGATGACCTTGTTTCCTACGGCGGCGAACATCTTGCGCACCTGGCGGTTCTTTCCTTCATAGATCTGAATTTCCACGATGGAAGAATGCTCGCCGTGCTTCAGGATTTCTACCTTGGAACGGGAGGTGACAAAGCCGCCGATATCGACGCCGCGGCGCAGCCGCTCTGCCTTTTCCAGAGATAAGATGCCGTTGACGCGGGCGCGGTACGTCTTATAGACGTGGTGCTTGGGGTGAGTCAGGCGGTAGGCCAGATCGCCGTCGTTGGTCATCAGCAGCATTCCCGTCGTATTGTAGTCCAGACGGCCGATGGGATAGATGCGCTCTTCGATATCGCTAACCAGATCCATGACCGTGGGACGGTCGAAATCGTCGTGAGCGGTGGTAACGAACCCCTTGGGTTTATTCAGTACGATGTAGACCATTTTCTTCTCGGGGCGGATATCCTGGCCGTTGACGTTGACCACGTCGCCATCCTGGACATCGTAGCCGGGCTGGGTCATGACACAGCCGTTGATCTTCACCTTTCCGGCCAGCGTCAGCTCGTCGGCCTTTCGTCGGGAAGCTACGCCGGACTGAGCGATATACTTGTTCAATCTCATGTTTTGATCCTTTCTCGCGACAGTATCGCAAACAATGCAGTGCCGGTGGAACTCACCGGCGCGGAAGCGTCGGTTGCCTCCGCCCGTCCATTATAGCGGAAAAACCCCGCCGTGGCAACCGGGAAAAGCGCACGATTCACAAAGTGCGACGAACGCCAGGACGCAGCGAGCGCAAAAACCACAAATGCCTCTCCGAAGAGAGGCATTTGTGGTATGAGTGTATGTATATGTTTTCTTACTTGTACTCAAATTCGGGAGAAAATTACTTTCTCTGGCAATTCTTCGGAGTTACGCAAACACCCTTTGCTCTGCAAACGATGATGGGTTCTTCCAGGAAATCAGCAGCGGAGGGGCTGATGTCGGGGCGAGCTGCAACGACCTTCTTTGCAACGAATTCCATGGTTCTGGAGGTGTTGCCCATCTTGGTGATTTCGCCGTAAGCTTCGATGTAGTCGCCGGCATAGGTGGGAGCCAGGAATTCAACTTCATCGTATCTCAGGAACAGACCTTCGTCACCGTCAGCGATGATCAGCAGTTCGGTAGCAACGTCGCCGAACAGGTGAACCATGTGAGCGCCGTCAACCAGGCTGCCGCCGTAGTGAGCATCTTTGTGGGACATTCTCAGACGAATCGTGGAAGTGATCTTCTTTTCCATAATAAAATCTCCTTTGCTGTGTAAGTACATATGTACGAAAATTAATGATCAATTACATCAAAATTAAATTGCAAAATCCGTGCCAATGAGATATCCTTAGATTATCCCCAAAAGCGAACCGATTTTGAATCACCCTATATACAAAATTTTCGATAAAGTCAAACCATGAAAAAGGCGAATGATCAAAAATGAAAATAATTCGGACAAAACACGAACGATAGGAGGAGAGAACCATGTTTGAAGATTATGGAGTCGACAGAGTCATAGAGCCGAAATATGTGCTGCCTACGTCCGCATGGCGCCTGGATAACTCCCGGGAAATCCGCCCTAACGAAATGCGGCTGGCCGTACACAAGATCCACATCGAAGGAACCAATTTCCGCCAGATCTGCGTGGAGACCAACAACGACATTGAGAAGATCAAAGAGAGGATCATGGACATCGTCTGGAAGCGGGGAAAGCTGCACAATCCCGTGACCGATACCGGCGGCGTCCTCTACGGAACGGTGGAGGAGATCGGCACCGATTTTCACAACCCGAGGAATTTTCAGCCCGGAGATCAGCTGATCTGCAACGTGTCCATGGCCAACGTGCCCCTGTACATCAGCCGCATTACCGCGGTGGACATGGCCTATTCCCAGATCGACGTGGAGGGATACGCCATCATCTTCCAGGAGTCGCCGCTGATTCCCAGGCCGGAGGACCTTCCCATCAACCTGTTGCTGTTCGCTCTGGACGAGTCGGGAACGCTGTATTCCGCTTATAAGAGCGCCAGAGGAAAGAAGCGGTGTCTGGTGGTGGGGAATGGCCTTCTGACTAACCTGCTGTTCGGCTGCGCCATCCGCAAATCGGCACCGGACGCAGAGATCGTCTGTCTCTTTGATCGGAACACCGACATCGGGATCCGAACCAGGGACATGCTGAAGCTGATGGACCAGATCTTTACGGCGGTCCACTACGTCAACATCCTCAAACCGGTGGAATGTCTGGAACGGCTGGACGTAGGCCTGTTCGATCTCAGCATCAACTGCGCGGATCTGTCCGGCGCGGAGACCATCAACATCCTGTCCACCAAGCCCGGCGGAACGGTGTACTTTGCCAACATGGTCAACAACTACAACATCGCTCTGTACATCACCGAAGCCATCTCCCGCCGCATCGAGATCCGCTGTGCCGACGGCTTCGACGAGCAGTATGCGGACTTCGATATCGAGATCCTGCGGGACATCTATCCCAGCGTCAGGGACGTGGAAGGGGGTTCCGTCTACAAGATCCAGGACAACATCGCCTATTCCCTGCGGAAGAACCGGAAAGTCCTGCGTCAGGAGCTGCAGCAGAACAGCGTGGTAGAGGACTTCATCTGCAGCAGCAAGGCCATGAGCAGCGTCATGGAGGAAATCCTGTCGGTGGCCAAGTACGACTGCAACGTGCTGATCACCGGGGACACCGGTGTCGGTAAGGAAAAGGTGGCCTCCATCATCCAGAAGAACAGCGGCCGAAACATGCAGCCCTACGTGAAGATCAACTGCGCCTCCATCTCGGAGCAGCTGATCGAATCGGAGATGTTCGGCTACGAGAAGGGAGCGTTCACCGGGGCAAACGCCGCCGGAAAGAAGGGCTATTTCGAGATCGCGGACAACGGGATCATCTTCCTGGACGAAGTGGGCGAGCTGCCGCTGGACATGCAGGCCAAGCTGCTTCGGGTTATCCAGGACGGCGAATTCTATCGCGTCGGCGGTACGAAGCCGGTAAAGTGCAACGTCCGCATCCTGTCCGCCACCAACCGGAACCTGTTGGAAATGGTGGAAAACAAGACGTTTCGTCAGGATCTGTACTATCGGCTCAACGTGTTTCCCATCAAGGTTCCCAATCTGAATCAGCGGCGGACGGAGATTCCGGAGCTGGTGCAGCACTTCCTGCGGAAGTACAATGACAAGTTCGGGACCTCCTGCTCCATCAGCAAGGAAGCCGTCTCCTACATGGAGGAATGCGACTGGCCGGGCAACATCCGGGAACTGGAAAACACGGTGCAGCGCCTGATGATCAGCTCCAAGGGCGAAGTAATCACCATCTTCGATGTGATGCAGGAGCAGCACGCCGACGTGATGAACGGCGTGGATACCGATGTGGAGGGGATCATGGAACGGGAAGCCGGTATGGGCGGCGTGAACCTGGATACCATGATGGACAGCTTCGAACGGAAGATCATAGAATACGCCTGCAGCCGCTTCGGTTCCACCAGAAAAGCGGCCAAGGCCATCGGTATCAGCCAGACTCAGCTGGTGAGGAAGAAAAAGAAATACGGGATTACCTCGGATGAGGCGGAGGAAAAAGACGAACGTTCATTTTAATTCTCTTTCAAAAGTGCTCAAAAAACGAACCACAAAATGCGAACCGTTTTCGGTTCGCATTTTTGAATGAAATGAACCGAAAATGGTTCGAAAAAGAACGGCTTTTGAGAAAAACAGGAAGCCGAAAAAGGATAAAAAAATGGCTTGACAAAAATATCACGAGAATCCCCGATGAAAACAGAAAAAATTTTCAATTATATTTGTGAAAACCGAAAATCTCACAGAGATAGCTGTTTTGGCACATAACTTGCGCTATAAGAAAATAGCAAATACTGAAATTGTGTTTGCGCGTTTCCATATGTACCTGCCTCTAACGGCTGGCTTTCTTCGGCCACGGAGTGCAATGCATAAAACTTATTCAAAACGTTTTTTGAAACGAAATTTAAGGAGGATGAATCACATGCAGAAAAAAGGATGCCCTTACGGAACTCACCGCGTAATCTCCCCCAAGGGTGTATTACCGCAGCCGGCTGATGTTGTTGACAACAACATGGAAATTTACGACAACGAAGTCCTGATCAACGTACAGACCCTGAACGTTGACTCCGCTTCCTTCACCGAAATCGTAAGAAGATCTTGCGACGGAAAGAAGCCCGCTGACATCGAGTCCGAAGAAGATATGCAGAAGATCAAGGATACCATGCTGAGCATCGTTGCCAAGGCTGGTAAGCACAAGAACCCCTGGACCGGTTCCGGCGGTATGCTGATCGGTACCGTTGAGCAGATCGGCGAAAACTACGTTGGCGACCTGAAGGTCGGCGACAAGATCGCTACTCTGGTTTCCCTGTCCCTGACTCCGCTGGTAATCGACGAAATCCTGGAAGTAAGACCTGAAATCGACCAGGTTGACATCAAGGGTCACGCCATCCTGTTCCAGAGCGGTATCTACGCTGTTCTCCCCGACGATATGCCGGAAAACCTGGCTCTGTCCGTTCTGGACGTTGCCGGTGCTCCCGCACAGACCGCTAAGCTGGTTCAGTCCGGTGACACCGTAG
>JAGATO010000055.1 GCA_017621195.1 Bacillota bacterium
GGCATCAAAACAGAAATCCCCGACATCCGCATCAACAGCTTCGAAGACGAACGCTGCGCTCCCTCGGTGCTGAACATCAGCTTCCTGGGAACCCGGGGAGAAGTCTTGCTCCACGATCTGGAACGCAGCCAAATCTACGTCTCCACCGGTTCGGCCTGCTCGTCTCATAAGAAAGGAAGCCACGTGCTCAGTGCCGCCGGCCTGACGCCGGAGCAGATCGAAGGGGCTCTGCGGTTTTCCTTCAGCTGTGACATCACGGAAGAACAGATCGACTATACGTTAACCGAATTGAAGACAGCCGTGGACTCCATGCGGAGACTGACGAAGATGATGGGCCGCGGAAAGAAGAAATAGAGAAGAGGATAGAACGATGGAACAGAAGACATATATCGTCCGCTGCGGCGAAGTGGCGCTGAAGGGGATGAACAAGCCGTATTTCGAACGGATGCTAGTGGACCGGATCCGCCGCTCCCTGAAGAAGATCGGGACCGGGATCGAAGTCAAGAGGGACGAGGGCCTGATCTTCGTCCGCACGCCGCTGGAGCTGGAAGAAGAAGCCGTCCTGAAGTCCATTACCAAGGTGTTCGGCGTCGCTTCGGTGAGCCCGGCGGTGGAGATCGACATCGAAGAGGGCAGCGCCCAGCAGATCATGGACCGCATCGGCGCGGCTGCCGTCAACTATATGAAGAACCTCATCGAGACGAGAGGAATCAAAACCTTCAAGGTGGATGCCAAGCGGGCCAACAAGCAGTTCCCCATCCAGTCGCCGGAGATCGGCCGGATCATCGGCGCCAAGATCCTGGTGGGCTGTAAGGTACTGTCCGTGGACGTCCACCAGCCGGACTGCCGCCTGTTCGTATCGGTGCGCCGCGGAAAGGCCTACGTTTTCGAGCAGAAAGTTTCGGGCTTCGGCGGATTGCCTTTGGGAACCAACGGCAAGGGCATGGTCCTGCTGTCCGGCGGCATCGACAGCCCCGTGGCGGCGTTTCTGATGGCCAAGCGCGGCATGATGATCGAAGCCATCCACTTCCACTCCTATCCCTACACCAGCGAACGGGCCTGGGAGAAGGTGCAGGATCTGGCCTCCATCGTTGCCGGCTACTGCGGACGGTTCACCATCCACAGCATCAACCTGCTGCCCATTCAGGAGGCCATCGTGGCCAACTGTCCGGAGGATGAGATCACCATTCTGGTGCGCCGCTTCATGATGCGGCTGGCGGAGAGGGTGGCTAAAGACACCGGCTGCATGATGCTGATCACCGGCGAGAACATCGGTCAGGTGGCAAGCCAGACCGCCGAGGCGCTGGTGGTTACCGACGCTTCGGTGCAGATGCCCGTCATGCGTCCGCTGATCGCTATGGACAAGGTGGACATCATGGATCTGGCCAGGGAGATCGGAACCTACGAGACCTCCATCCTGCCCTATGAGGACTGCTGTACCGTCTTTCTGCCGAAGCACCCGGCCACCAAGCCCAAGCTGGAACGGATTCTGGAATCCGAAAGCCATCTGGACGTGGAGGCCCTGATGGAAGCGGCGCTGGCGGAGAAGACCAGCACGGTGATCCTGCCGCGGGACTAGAACGCGGCGGCCAGAAGAGCCGCCGAACATGCTCTTCGACAAAAATAGAACGAAAGCCCCCGTATCTCTCAAAGACAAGCCGGACTGCCGGCGGTATAATAAGAGAGGAAAGGGGGCTTTTTTATGAGCAAGGCATGCGACATGACGTGGGACGGCAGCTGCCTGGTGGCGAAGCTGTCCGGCGAGGTGGACCACCATCGGACGGAAGAGCTGCGGCAGAGTCTGGATGAGGCCGTTGCCCAGGGGGCATTGGGAGGGAGAACCGTGGATCTGATCTTCGATTTTACCGGCGTTACCTTCATGGACAGTTCTGGCATCGGCGTCGTCATGGGGCGATACAATAAGATTCACGAAGGGGGAGGAACGGTCTACGTGACGGGATGCGATCCCTATGTGGATCGAATTCTGGAGCTGTCGGGCATTTATCTGATTACCCGGCGCAGA
>JAGATO010000056.1 GCA_017621195.1 Bacillota bacterium
GACCGTCGAAGGAATTCTTGCTTACGCCCTTGAAGTCTCTTACGCGGGGCAGAGAAATGTTGAAGAACTTATCAGCAAATTCATACATTTTGTCGCCACGCAGAGTAACTTTTGCGCCGATGGGCATACCCTGTCTCAGCTTGAAGTTAGCAATGGACTTCTTAGCCTTGGTGATTACGGGCTTCTGGCCTGCGATCAGTCCCAGTTCTTCAACTGCAACTTCCAGCAGCTTTGCATTTTCCTTAGTGTCGCCCAGACCCATGTTAATGGTGATCTTTTCCAGCTTGGGAACTTCCATTACATTCTTATATTTAAACTTTTCCATCATGGAATTGAATACTACATTCTTGTAGGTGTCATACAGTCTTGCTGCCAAGATGATTCCCTCCTTTCTTAGTCGATAACCTGACCGGTCTTCTTGGATACTCTCTTCTTATGGCCGTTTTCTACCTTGTAACCAATTCTGGTCGGAGCCTTAGCCTTTGTATCATAGTACATAACGTTGGAAACATGGATCGGACCTTCCTGATGCTTGATTTCAGCAGCAGAAGTTCTGGTCTGCTTTGCATGCTTGGTCTGAATGTTTACGCCTTCAACGATTACGGTGTTCTTCTTCGGGAATGCCTTCAGGACCTTGCCCTTCTTACCCTTATCCTTACCAGTGATCACCAGTACGGTATCATTCTTCTTAATATGCATCTTTTTCACCTCCTACAGTACTTCCGGTGCCAAAGACACGATCTTCATGAAGCCCTTGTCGCGCAGCTCTCTGGCTACAGGCCCGAAAATACGGGTTCCAACGGGGTTCTTATCGTCTTTGATGATTACTGCTGCGTTCTGGTCGAACTTAACGTAGCTGCCGTCAACTCTTCTTGCGCCGTGAGAGGAACGAACGATAACTGCTTTAACAACGTCACCCTTCTTTACTACACCGCCGGGGGTAGCATCCTTAACTGCACATACGATGATATCTCCAATGTTCGCAGTTCTGCGGCTGGTACCGCCCAGAATGCGGATACATAACAGTTCCTTTGCGCCGGAATTGTCGGCAACTTTCAATCTGGTTTCTGTCTGAATCATTTGTGGTTGCCTCCCTTATTTTACCTTCTCGACGATGTTCACGAGTCTCCATCTCTTGTCCTTGGACAGAGGTCTCGTTTCCATAATTCTTACTTTATCGCCAATGCTGCATTCGTTTTCTTCGTCATGAGCCTTGAACTTCTTGGTTCTCTTTACAGACTTACCGTAAAGAGAATGACGAATAGATTCTTCTACAGATACAACGATGGTCTTATCCATCTTGTTGCTTGTTACGATGCCGACTCTTGTCTTTCTTGCATTTCTATCTAACACGCTGTACATCCTCCTTTCGGTTAACCTTCGGTGTGATTCATCTGCTTTTCTCTCAGCACGGTCTTGCAGCGAGCGATGTCTTTCTTGATATCTCTCATCTTGATGGGGTTCTCCAACTGACCGGTTACGTGCTGGAATCTCAGGTTGAACAGTTCGTTCTTCAGCTTCTTTACCTCAGCGTTCAGCTCAACCTCGGACATTTTCTTGATCTGTTCGATTTTCATTACGCTTCACCACCCTCTGCTACTTCCTGGCCTTTGATGGCAAACTTACACTTTACAGGGAGCTTGTGCATAGCAAGTCTCATCGCTTCTCTTGCCGCTGCTTCGGATACACCCTCAATCTCAAACATAACTCTACCAGGCTTAACAACTGCTACCCAGTATTCCGGAGCACCTTTACCGGAACCCATACGTACTTCAGCGGGCTTCTTCGTTACCGGCTTGTGCGGGAAAATCTTAATATATACCTTACCGCCTCTCTTGATGGATCTAGTCATGGCGATACGGGCAGCTTCTATCTGATTCGAGGTGATCCAACCGCATTCCTGGGATACCAGACCATAAGATCCGTAAGTGATGGTATTTCCCTTGGTTGCCACACCCTTCATTCTTCCTCTGTGGACTCTACGACGTTTTACTCTCTTAGGCATTAACATCGCGATTTCCTCCTTTCTTCTATCGCTTATTCTGCAGAAGTCTCGGCAGGAGCCTCAGCCGCTGCTTCTTCAACAGCGGGGGCCGGAGCCGGCTTTGCAGGTCTCTTTCTCGGATTTACAAACTTCTTTTCTTCTCTGACATCGCCGTTTCTGCGGTCTCTTCTGTCATTTCTGTCTCTTCTCGGACGATCGCCATCGCGTCTTTCGCGTCTGTCGCCTCTCTTGCGGTCGCTCTTGGGAGCTTCTTCCGGCAGGTTGGACTTCAGATCCTTGGACAGGTGTTCGCCGTTGTTGATCCAAACCTTAACGCCCAGCTTACCGTAAGTGGTGTCTGCTTCTGCAAATCCGTAAGCGATATCGGCTCTCAGAGTATGAAGAGGAACGTTACCTTCGCTGTACTTTTCGCTTCTTGCGATTTCAGCACCGCCAACACGGCCGGAGATCATAACCTTGATACCCTTGGCGCCGGCCTTCATGGTTCTGCCGATGGCCTGCTTCATAGCTCTTCTGAAGGAGATTCTCTTTTCCAGAGCCTGTGCGATGCTTTCTGCGGTCAGCTGCGCATCCAGCTCAGGTCTTCTTACTTCGATGATGTTGATAGAAACGGTCTTGCCGGTCAACTTTTCCACTTCAGCCTTCAGCTGATCGATTCCGGCACCGCCGCTGCCGATAACCATACCGGGCTTTGCGGTCAGAACAGTGATCTTCATCTGGTTGTTCGCTGCTCTTTCGATCAAAACCTTGGCTACGCCGGCTGCGTATAACTTCTTCTTAACGTATTCTCTGACCTTCTTATCTTCTACCAAGTAATCGGCAAAGTCTTTTTTGTCTGCATACCACTTGGAATCCCAGTCTTTGATAACGCCCACTCTTAATCCATGTGGACTTACTTTCTGACCCATTGTTTAACCTCCTGTTTCTATTATCTTTCCTTTAATGTGATGCCGATGTGGCTGCTTCTCTTCAGGATGATCGTAGCGCGGCCCTGAGAACCAGCTCTCCATCTCTTCATGGTCGGACCCTGGTTTGCGTAAGCTTCTGCAACGTACAGCTTGGAAACATCCATGTCGTGGTTGTTTTCCGCGTTGGCCTTTGCGGACAGCACTACTTTTTCTACCAGCTCAGCACCCTTGCCAGGAGTAAACTTTAAAATCGCTAATGCTTCGTCTAAATTTTTTCCTCTGATTAAGTCTGTAACAGGCTTTACTTTAATAGGAGACATTCTGACGTATTTTGCAACTGCTTTTGCTTCCATTTTTCATATCTCCTTTCTATTATTTCTTTACCTTGGAGGACTTGTCAGCGGCATGTCCTCTGTAGTTTCTGGTCGGAGCAAACTCACCCAGTCTGTGGCCGACCATATCTTCGGTGATGTACACGGGAACGTGCTTCTTTCCATCGTGTACTGCGATTGTGTGTCCTACCATCTGCGGGAAAATAGTAGACGGTCTGGACCAGGTCTTGATGACCTTTTTATCGTTAGCAGCGTTCATCTCTTCGATCGCCTTTAACAGCTTCGCGTTGACGAAAGGGCCTTTCTTTAAAGATCTACCCATTATTTTATTCTCCCTTCAACTATTTGTCGTTTCTTCTCTTTACGATATACTGGTTGGAAGCCTTGTTCTTCTTTCTGGTCTTGTAACCCAGAGCAGGCTTACCCCAAGGTGTTACCGGGCTCACACGACCGATACCAGCCTTACCTTCACCACCACCGTGCGGGTGATCGTTCGGGTTCATTACGGAACCACGTACGGTAGGTCTGATACCCATGTGACGCTTACGTCCTGCCTTACCCAGCATAATGTTGGAGTGATCTCCGTTGCCGACTTCGCCGATGGTGGCTCTGCATTCGGTTCTGATCTTACGAACTTCTCCGGACGGCAGACGAACCTGGCAGTAAGCGCCTTCCTTCGCCATCAGCTGTGCGCCGTTACCTGCGGAGCGAACCAGCTGTGCGCCCTTTCCTGCTTTCAGTTCCACGCAGTGGATGATGGTACCAACGGGGATGTCTGCCAGCTTCAGGGTGTTTCCAACGGTGATGTCAGCGTTGGCGCCGGACAGGATCACGTCGCCAACCTTCAGCTTTTCGGGAGCGATGATGTATCTCTTTTCACCGTCGGCATACTGTACCAGAGCGATGTTAGCGCTTCTGTTGGGATCGTATTCGATCGTCTTAACAGTTGCGGGGATGTCATCCTTATTTCTCTTAAAGTCGATAATTCTGTATTTGATCTTGGCGCCGCCGCCTCTGTGTCTTACAGTGATCTTACCTCTGGAGTTTCTTCCGGAGTGCTTTTTCAGGCTTACTGTAAGAGACTTTTCCGGAGTCGAGGTGGTGATTTCCTCAAATGTGGAAACGGTCATACCTCTCAAACCCGGAGTGGTCGGATTGTATTTCTTAATTCCCATCGTTCAGTCCCTCCTTACAGGCTCTGGAAGAATTCAATTTCCTTACTCTTTTCAGTAAGGGTAACGATCGCTTTCTTGGAAGCAGCCGTTCTACCTACGTTTCTTCCCATTCTCTTCACTTTTCCGTTAACGTTCATGATGTTGACTTTTTCAACTTCTACGCCGAAGATTTCTTCCACAGCCAGCTTGACCTGAGTCTTGTTGGCGCCTACGGCAACCTTGAACGTGTATTTCTTGTTCTGTGCGTCATCCATGGAAGTTTCAGTGATGACCGGTCTGATAATTACGTCATAAGCCGTCATTACGCATATACCTCCTCGATCTTCTTAACAGCATCCGCAGTTACGATGAAGCTGGTGTGATTTACGATTTCGTAAACGTTCATCTGGGATACCATAGTGGTTTTAACTCCGGGGATATTAGCAGCCGCCTTGATGATCACGTCATCCTTTTCTGCGGTTACGATCAGGGCCTTCTTGGCAGCCTTGACGTTTTCTAATACCTTGATCATTTCCTTGGTCTTGGGTGCGTCCAGCTTCAGAGCATCCAGAACCACGATTTCGTTGTCCTGTACCTTGGAGGTCAGAGCGGACTTCATTGCCAGTCTTCTTACCTTCTTGGGAACGCTGTATCTGTAATCTCTCGGCTTCGGAGCGAATACGATACCGCCGCCGATCTGAGACGGGTCAGTGCTGGAACCCTGTCTGTGACGACCGGTTCCCTTCTGACGGAAGGGCTTTCTGCCGCCTCCGCGGACTTCAGCTCTGGTCTTTGCGGACTGTGTGCCCTGTCTCTGGTTTGCTAAATAATTTTTGATCACATCGTGAACGGCATATTCGTTAACTTCGATTCCGAAGACTGCGTCGTTCAGCTCGATGGTGCCGGCTTCTGCTCCGGCCATGTTCAGCATAGTAACTTTTGCCATTTGACTTCCTCCTTTCCGTAACCTATTTTCCCTGGCCCTTAACGGCGTACTGGATCTTCAGCAGGCCGCCCTTGTTTCCGGGAACTGCGCCCTTGACGAGCATCAGGTTTCTGTCGGCGATGACTTTAACGAGTTCTACGTTCTGTACAGTAACGGTCTCTCTGCCGGTTCTTCCGGGAGCTTCATTGCCCTTGAATACACGGGAGGGATAGGTTGCTGCAGCCAGGCCGCCGGGAAGTCTCTTGTGCTTGGAACCGTGGCTCATGGGGCCTCTGCGGTGTCCGTGCCGTTTGATGTTACCCTGGGTACCCTTACCTTTGGAAGTACCGGTGATGTCCAGCTTTACGCCTTCTTCGAAGTCAGCTACGGTGATGACCTGTCCTGCTTCGTAGGTTTCGCCTTCGTCCAGACGGATCTCGGTCAGGTGCTTCTTCAGCGGAGCCTGCCACTTGGCAAAGTGACCCTTCATGGGTTTGTTTACTCTCTGTTCTTTCGCATCTTCAAAACCGATCTGAACGGCGTTGTATCCGTCGGTCTCTACGGTCTTGATCTGGGTTACGACTGCGGGACCTGCTTCGATGACAGTTACCGGAATCGCAGCGCCATGTTCGGAAAAGATCTGAGTCATTCCGATCTTCTTTCCTAAGATTGTCTTCATTCCTTTGTTCCTCCTAAATTTCTTACAGCGGATTACTTTTTGTAATCATACTAAGCGGAGATTTTCCGGGTGGGTATCGCTCTTTCACTGACACAGGATGGAAAGGCGACACGCTTTAGGTCAATCTATGTGATTCTTAGTATTACAGTTTGATTTCGATGTCGACTCCGGCAGGCATATCCAGCTTCATCAGCGCATCGATGGTCTTGGGGGTGGGGCTTAAGATGTCAATCAGTCTCTTGTGAGTTCTCTGTTCGAACTGTTCTCTGGAGTCCTTGTACTTGTGTACCGCTCTCAGGATGGTGATCACCTGCTTTTCGGTGGGAAGGGGAATGGGTCCGGATACTTCCGCGCCGGTCTTCTTAGCGGTTTCTACGATCTTCGCTGCGGACTGATCCAGAGATTTGTGATCGTAAGCCTTTAACTTGATTCTGATTTTCTGACTGCTCATTGATTGTTCCTCCTTGTTTTTCGTACGTTTTCGCTATGCTGTACGAGGGCTTGTCGCGCCTCTTTTTTCAGGTGTTCACGGCTGTTCGCCGGTTCTCTTTCGGACCGCAGCCGGTCACTTGGTTTCGAGCGAAACACGTTTCCGTGTGTTTCATTATTTTTTACTCAAAACAAAAGCGCGAGATCCCTTCGCCCGATTCTGGATCGGACAGTTCTCGGCAGAAATTACCTGATAGCTCAGCAACTTCCTGCGTCATCGCATTATTTTTAAGCATTAGCAGCGCTTGTGGCAGTGATTCACAAGCTTTTTTAGTATAATCTAAAATTCAAGACTTTGCAAGTCTTTTTTTAAATATTTTTTCGGTTTTTTTCCCTTTTCCCCCGATGTCCAAAATTCCCCAATCCACGCAAAATCAACGCTTTACACGATTTCGTTTTTTTGCGCCTTCATACACTCTTCCTGGCGTTTCATTTTGAATTATCTGAAAAATTGTCATCCGATTCCAGACCGGTTTTTCAAAATCTTCACTGGCGATGCCTCACCCCTCATTTTTCCGTTTTTTTCTTCCCTTTTGCTTTATCTTTCCTATTATTTATCAAAATCGCCGAAAACTCCGTGATTTCCCCGAATTTTATCCCATTCTTCCAAAAGAAATCGAAGCGGTACAAAAGAACAAAAAGGGTTGAAAACCATCCTCAGTGCGGTATGTGTGTATTGTGTATTGTGTATCACTCCTATATTTTCTGAGCTGAATCCGCTTATTTGACAGGGAAATGTGTGATTCCTAAATTTCGCATGGTTTATCCCGCTAATTTATAGTAAATTTGAAAAGTCCTATAAATAAGCTTTTTCAAACACTAATTTATAGGGCTTCAGTCACATAATTTTAGTAATTATTTACATATAGGGATAAATAAAGAGTTTTTCTATATTTCCGTTCATGTTACGGATCAAGATATAGGAGTGACCCGGAAATCACCGCATCATTCCTAAATAATAGCGGATGCAATACACTGAAATATAGGATTTTCATTTTTTGCTATACTTTAGCATGATACTGATGCAAAAATACAGGTTTTGTGATTTTCTCTATAAAATAGTGGAGTGATCGTGAAAAATATAGGAATTTGCCGTTCCACGCCACCTTATGCCGTCTCACACCTTCTACGCTGCGTCGCCATCAAATTTCAGAGGTATGCTGGCGCTCTCCGCCAGCCACCATCGAAAAAAAAAAGAAACGCTGGCGCTCTCCGCCAGCGTTCATCGAACATTTGGTAGAATCGCAGCGTCGCGCGCCGCGATTCCAACTTCATCTCTATCGATATTCCGCGTCCGCCTCAGCACCGCAGTTATTCCGCAGTCTCCGCAGCCGCAACTTCTTCCGCAGTCGGAAGCTCCGCTTCGGTGAGCCGCACGATTGCCTCGGCGAAGATCTTCGTTGCCTTTACCATGTTGTCCAGATCCAGGCTCTCGTTCTTCTGGTGCATGATGTCCTCTTCTCCGGGGAACAGCATGCCGAAGCACACGGCGTTGGGAATGGCTCTGGCGTAGGATGCGCCGCCGATGATCATGGGCTTGGATTCGGTATCGCCGGTGAATTCCTGATAAGCCGCCATCAGGGAGCTCACCACCGGATGATCCACGGGCAGGTAGATAGGAGCATTGTGGCTTCCCTTGACGATGCCGTAGCCGTGCTGATTGATCAGCGGCATCATGGCCTCGTAGATCTGATCGTCGGTGCAGCTGATGGGATAGCGGATGTTGATGGTCAGCTGAACCGCTTCCTCCGTCATATCGATGACGCCGGTGTTCCAGACCAGATCGCCGGACACTTCATCGGCAAAACCGCAGCCCATGTCGGCGCCGTTGGTCTGTGCACCGATGCAGCGGTTGAAGAAGTCGATGAAATCGCCCACGCCCTCGTTGGCGAAGTTCAGCTGTCCCAGGAACTTCATCAGAATGGCGATGGCATTGACGCCCTTCCAGGGAGTCGCTCCGTGCGCCGATACACCCTCAGACGTGATTTCTAGGCTCTTGCCCCGACCCTTGCAGGCCAGCTTGTGTCCCGTCTCCCGGCTGAATTCCGCCGCCCGCGCCCGAATCTCTTCGTAGCCCTCTTCGCAGAAGACCAGCGCCTTGGCAAAGTCCGGCACGGAGTTGGAAGCCGTACCGCCCTGGATGCTGCGCAGCGCCAGTCCTTTGGCTCCGCCTGCCGTCTTGGGGAACTTGGCAGCAATGTCGAAGGTCAGAACTCCCTTCTCCCCGTGGATCAGCGGAAATTCACCATCCGGCGTAAAGCCGAAGTCCGGCGTTCCCGCCGCCTCCAGGTATTTCTCCATGCCGTCCCAGTTGGTTTCCTCGTCCAGCCCCATGATCATGCGCACGGTCTTTTTGGGGACGTAGCCCGCCTCCTTCACTGCCTTCATGGCGTATAGGCCCGCGATCAGCGGTCCCTTGTTGTCGGAGGTTCCGCGGCCGTACATGCGACCGTCCTTCACCTCGGCGCTGTAGGGTTCGTACTCCCAGCCGCTGCCCTCGGGAACCACGTCCAGATGGCCCAGGATCGCCATGACCTCCGGAGCTTCAACGTCCACGGAGGGCGCTTTCCACTCGATATGGCCGCCGTAGTTGTCGGCGTTGAACGTGTCAAAGCCCTCGCGCTTTCCCATGGCCAGCATTTCCCGGAAGACCTGCTGCACCCCTTCGCCGAAGGGAACCGGCTGTCCGTGAATTCCCAATTCGTCCACGCTCTTGATGCGAACCAGCGTCTGCAGGTCGCGAATCATCTCTTCTCTGTGAGCTTCCACCAGCTGAATATATTTCTTTTCACACATAGTTGTTCCTTTCTGACGTCCCCACTGTTCTGACACCCTCACCGTCACGATCCTGCCGGCGGGCAGCTGAGGCTCATAAACTCGTCACCGATCAGCTTTCGCACGTCCTCCAACGCCTGTCTGGCACGGCTCAAATGACCCGATCGGGCCAATGTCTCGTTGCTGTTTAAGGCATTGTCCAGCGGAATGATGTAGTAGTTCTGCTTTCCGTCGGCCTTGAATCGATCCACCCAGGTGGGCAGGACGTCCATGGAGATCTGGCTGATCGTCCCAGTTTCCTGATCCCAGGTCACGGCCACATTGGCCAGCATCCCCTGCTCCGTATAGCGGTTATCCAGCGTTTCCGCCCGCTGATTGGATATGAAATTGCCCATGGAGTAAAATACCGGGACTTTCCGCACTTCGGCAACCGCGCCATCCGCCGCTGCGTCGTCCTCTTCGGCAACCGCGTCATCCGCCGCTGCATCGTCCTCCGGCGGTTCGTGGCTGACGGTACCGTCCGCCGTCACGTACAGATATTCCACCGGCTGCAGCACATGAGTGTGGGAGGCGAAGATGATGTCTGCGCCGTAGCCAGCCACGCTGGCGGCGATGGACTGTTGCCAGTCGTTGGGGCTTCTCTGGTATTCCTCGCCCCAGTGCAGGTAGACGATGACAATCTGCGCGCCTTCCGCCCGGGCGTCGTCGATATCCTGCTTCAGGTAAGCCAGATCCTCGTCCAGCTTCGGATAGGCGAAGCTGTTGATCAGCGCCTTGGACTCGTTGGACATGGCGGAACCGTTCATGGTCCGCTGACCGTTGACGCCGGTGGTCTCATAGGTATAGGCAACCACGCCCACTTTGACGCCCTTCACATCGGTGACGGCGTAACGCTTTTCCCCATCCTTGCGGGATCCTACGGTGATCATGCCCGCCTCCCGCAGGACGTCCAGCGTCCTCTGCATTCCGTTGAAGCCCCGGTCCAGCATGTGGTTGTTTGACGTGAGGGCCACGTCAAACCCGGCATCCTTCATCGCAGTCGCCATGGAGTCAGGAGAATTGAAGGCCGGATACCCCGTGGGCGTTCCTCCGGCAAAGGTGGTCTCCACGTTGCACAGGGCCAGGTCCGCCTGAGAGATATAATCCTTTACGTATATGTAATTGTTGGTGAAATCATACGTGCCCGTTCCGCTGTCGTACTGCGCCGTCAGCTGCGTGCTGTGAGCCATGATATCCCCAACGCAGGTGAAGGACAGCTCGATGGGCGGCAGCGGTTCCGGTTCCGAAGGCAGCGTTCCCGGCCCTCCTCCCGTGATTTCTCTCTCCGAATGTACAAACAGCGGGATCGCCAAAGCACCCGCTGCCAGTATCATCAGAGGAAGAACGATCCGGAGAAGTCCCGTCTTTGCGGCTTTCCCCCTGGTTCTTCTTCCTTCCAGTCCCATGATGTCTCCTATCTGACGGCTTCCACGCCCTTGATTTCCGGATACTGTTCCTGTAAAATCCGCGCGATACCGCCGTTGATGGTAGCCTGTCTGTGGGGGCAGCCTGCGCAGTGGCCCAGCAGCTTCACCAGGACGATGTTATCCTCGGTGTAGTCTACGAATTCCACGTCGCCGCCGTCTCTCTGCAGGAAAGGTCTGATTTGTTCCAGTGCAGCTTTGATCTTTTCTTTCATTTTGTAGTTCCTCCGTTTTTATTCATTTTGATTGTGATGTTGCATTTATCTACACAGCGTCACTCGTCCCAGACGGGATCCGCCGTATATTCAGGTTCCATTTTTCCGTCTTCCACGCGGACGATGATGACGGGCTTGATGGGGTCGCCGTCGGCATTCAGCGTGATGGAGCCGGTCACTCCTTCAAAGTTCTCAATGGCAGTCATCTTCTCCATGATCAGATCGCCGTTCTGGGCATCTCCCGCCTGGGCGATGGCTTCCAGAGCCAGCCGATACGCGTCAAAGCCCAGGGCTTCTTCGTTTCCGGGTTCGGCATCCTCCCCGTATTTTTCCCGATAGGCCTCTAAAAATACGGTGCTCATGTCGGTCAGGTCCGAATGGGAGTCGTAGACCGTGGTGAACCGCGCTCCTTCCACGGCTTCGCTTTCGCTTCCGAGAAATTCCTCAGTCTCCCACTGGTTCGTCCCGATGAAGATCAGGTTCATGTCTGCCAGAGATTCCATGGCGGCGATGGCCGTCTGGGCATCGGCAGGCAGGAACACCACCTTCATGTCATTGGTGGCCTTTTCAATGGCCTCTTTCTGTTCCGTGAAATCGGTCGTACCTTTTTCGTACTCCGCCGTATAGACGACGCTGGTTTCCGACACTTCCACCTGACCGCCGTAGGAGGCTTCCACCAGACTCCGCAATTCCTGCGTAAACTGCTGGGCCATGGCTGCGGCGTAGTCGTTATCCTTCTCCCGCAGCACGACGGCCTTGTTCTGCTTCAGAAACTCAAAGACGTACTTGGCCGCCGCCTTTCCCTGGGACGCGTCGATAAAGCAGACCCGCGCGTAGTAGGGATTGCTCTTGGTCAGGATCGGGTTGTTGCAGGTGATCCCCACGGTGGGAATCTGCGCTTCGCCGAAGACGTTGCTCCCCAGCAGGCTCAAGGTGTTGGTGTAGCTTCCCAGAACCACCGAGACCTTGGAATTGACCAGATCCGCGGCAACCGCTTCCGCTTTGTTCATGTCGGACTGGTTATCGCCGTAGATCAGCTCCACCGGCTTCCCCAGCACTTCGGGATAGAGATCGTGGGCAAGCTCGATGCCGCGGATCTCCGCGGCTGCCCCTTCTTTATCCGTACCGATCATGGGCTCAAACACGCCGATACGCACCACTTCCGCTGCTTCCTGCTCCAGGACTTCCTCATCCTTCAACCCCGCCACGAAGTGATTCCAGGTGGCACAGCCCGTCAGGTTAAAAACAAGCATCGCAACACAGAGCAGCAGGCCCGTTATCCTATAGTTCCATCTATCGTTTCGTTTCATCCGTTACCTCTCATCGCTCATAAAACCCCATAATAATTAATTATTATATACCATTTCTCTTTTTCCGTAAAGCCGCGTTTTTCTTTCGCGCGCCATGGATGTCAAGTGGTTGCCCTGTGGCCTGTGCCGCAGGGCTTCGATTCATATTCGATGGTAGCCGCGGTAAGCCGCGGCTTTCCCATGGAAGCAGTGGCCCGCGGCCTTCCCATAGAATTTGAAGAAAAATTGTTGTAATACGTTTTAAAAATACCTCTTTATAGCCTGGTAAGGAAGCCATGCAAGGAAGCCTATATTTTGATTAGGGAATTCAGTTATAATACAGGTAAAATTGTAAATTCTATATTTTAAAGTATTATATCGCTATTTTATAGGAAAAATTGCAAATTCTATATTTCAAGAAATTACAACCATAATTTTTAGGGCTTTTCAGTAGAACTCCTATAAAACATTGAAAGGACATATCCGAAATATAGAAACCAGCAAGAAATGTGAATATATAGAATTCCCATCCTCTTCTCACCCCCGGATTCCCTATATTTTTTCTTTGGAATTTAGGAAAGTACAGGACTTTCAAAAAAGCCTATATAATAGCACAGCGAAATCCCCAAAATATATGAAACACAAAAAACACTATATTTCAGCGTTATTCATCACCGAAAATATAGAAAAACGACCAGTTCCGACCCCTGATCCAGTCCCTGACCTGCACCCCCTCAAAATCAGCCCTGAAACTTTCCGTAAATCTCGACCAACTTTTCAGACACCGCCCAACCCGCCGACAACACTCGACTTAGCTCGCCAATACAATATCATTTGTGATCGCCCGACAGTCCGGTATCATCCGGAAGCGGAAGCTTTTCGAAAACCTTAAGGATTATTTGCATCATCGCTGCTGCCAAGCATCAAACGTCAGGTGTAAACCATTGAACCCCTAACATCAAACCTAAAGCGTAAACCATTGAACCCCTAACATCAAAACCTAAAGCGTAAACTGTCAAACGCCAAATTCCAAGTGTCAAAGTGACCCGTAATCAAACATCAAGCATAAAACACAAATCCTCAAACTTCAAAGATCCAAGCATCAAACGTCAGGCGTAAACCAGATCAAAGAAAAATATTAAATTTTATTTAATAATGTTTTATTTTGGAAATAATGGTGTATAATATTACCACCAGCCATTCGCCCGAATTGCCAGCCCAAACCACCAATCGGCCGACCGACAATCCGCGATATCAGCTCGAATTGTAAGCCGCTGGATCACCCAAATCATCGAACGATCAACCGACCGCAATGACAGCTCGAAAAGTAATCTTAAACTGTAATTGATACATCAAAAAGGAGAAATGAATATGATCGATATATTAAAAAACATTTACGCTGTAAACGAAAAACAGCTGCACGAAATGGAAAACGCTCTGGCACAGTTTCCGGACGGGTCGCTTTCCATGCAGAAGTCGAAAAAGGGAAACCGATTGTATTGGAGCCACACCGAAAAGACGCGGGGAAAAATATGCCACGTTCATAAACGCCTCCGCGAAAAAGATGCGTCCATTGCAGAAGGACTGCGGTTAAAGAACATATATAAGGTACGCGTCAAAGCATATCGAAACAATCTGCGATGGCTGAAGACCTGTATCGATCATTCTATGCCCTGTGGAATGGGAAATGCGATTGATCAGCTAAAAGAGCCTTACCGATCCCTGCCTGGCTTTGAAAGCGCAAGAACAACGGAACCCCGTATCTTACAATCGGAAAACCCGTACCATCGTGAACTTCTGATTCACAAGAATTCTTTCGGCGAATCGTTTCGATCGAAGGCGGAAATGAATTTGTCGGAACTGCTGCGGAGCCAGGGAATTTCGTATCGCTATGAGATGAAGCTGGAACTCGATGGGGAATACAAGTTCCCCGATTTCACAATCAAAACCCCCGGAAGTGGTGTAAAAAAATACATCGAATATTTCGGAATGATGGATCAGGCAGACTACGGCGAAAGTGTTCTGAAGAAAATCAACTGGTATCTGTCTCATGGATTCGTTCCCGGAAGGGACGTGCTGTTTCTCTTCGAAAATTCCGACAGCGGAATGGATCTGGATGCCATCATGAAACAGATCCATGTTCTGATGGAGGACGACATCTCGACATCGGCAACCGCTTAGCGCTCTGCGAAATCCGGCAATCGCGAGGCCGTGGCGTCCTCGCGGTGACATGGTGCCACAACTCACCAACCCAGAGACTTGCTTTACCCCGAAAGATTCACGATAAAAAACGAAGGCGGTGGTCAATCAGGTTGCTCTGCAACCATAATAACCACCGTCCGAACATCCATTATCTATTATTACTAATTCCTCTTACTTAGAAGGACCGATCCAATACCAATACTGATCTTCTGCATCCCATTCAAAATACGTATTGGCTATTTCCCCATGATACCTTCCTTTTCTTTCGGGATACGTGTTTAAGCATATCTCGCTCCATTCAAACTCTGTATGAACTTCTCCTGTCACGGGATCTTTCTTAAACGCAGTTAAATCCGTTTTATTGAAACCTGACCAGGCACCACCTAACTTCTCTGCTGTTCTTATATTTCCATTTCACTTCCGGGTTTCTTCTGTGCCGCAGTTCGGATCGAAAAGCCACGCTACCCGCCGCTGCGCTCCCTCTAATTTCGAATCAGAACCACCCTTCAAAAGGGTGGTTTGCTCTAGGGCTATAAGCCCAAGGATCACAGGCCAGCGTCTCAAGGCGCTGGCTTTTACTTTGTTCAAGCCACATTGCCTTTGCCACTTTGGCCACCCCTCAAAGGGGTTACAACCTATTTTTTGAATGGATCTTCATATTCTCTCACACTTAATTTATCGAGCGCCTGATCATGTTTCTCCTGTTCTCTCACATATTTCCGAATCGTTTCTTCATTCAGACCTACCGTACTGACATAGTAGCCTTCCGCCCAGAAATGCCGATTCCCAAATTTATATTTTAAGTTGGAATGTTTTTCAAACATCATCAATGCACTTTTTCCCTTGAGATAGCCCATGAAATTCGATACACTTATTTTCGGCGGAATGCTGACAACAAGATGCACATGGTCTGCCATCATGTGGCCTTCAATGATTTCCACGCCTTTATATTTACAAAGTAACTTTGTAATTTCGATCAGGCTTTCTCTATATTGATTATAGATGATTTTTCGTCTATACTTAGGTATATAAACGATGTGATACTTACACATCCACTTTGTGTGAGATAAGCTGTTTGTTTTATTTGCCATAAAATATCCTCCTTTCGTTGCAATGTAGCTTGAACACCTTCATTATACCTAAGGAGGATATTTTGTTGTATCACATTCGACGCGCACCCGCATAGCGGGTGGTTCCCTGTCTCGCACGCTCTGCGTGCTCGACTGGACTTATAGCCCTCAA
>JAGATO010000005.1 GCA_017621195.1 Bacillota bacterium
ATCATCGGCGGTTTCATCGGCATGGTGGCCTTCCGGATCTACATCATTTTCCATCCTCAGGGCGGAACTCATCCGCTGATGTTCCTGATCCTGTTCGTCGGCGTCATCATCCTGATCATGACCTGTCGTCTGTGCAAGTGGCCCGGAGGAATCCAACCGGGCGGCGTGGTGCTGTGCATCATTCTGTTCAATACACCGGTGGATACGTATATCGCCTATTCCTTAAACCGCATGCTGGATACCGCCATCGGCGTCATCATCGCCTGGGTCATCAACATCCTTCTGCCACGCCAGCGGATTCTCCACTGGACCAAGATGCGAAACGAATTTCACGACAAGCTGGCGCATTCCCACGACGAGAGTCAGGTCTGACCGGCGCACTGCGAACAAATAACTAACGCTAAAAACGACGGAGTTTTCTGCTCCGTCGTTTTCTGTTTCCACAGTTTTCGATTCTCCTATTTGTCTTTGTCCGTCAGATTGTCTCCACCTGTTAGAAGTCAAACATGGTCCGGCAGATCTTCCGTCCGGTCTCCGTGCGGAAGATATCGTCATAGGCCCGCCGGATCTCTTCCATGGGGGTCTGTTCCTCGTGGAGATTCACCAGAAAGTCTGCTTCCAGTAAAATGCGGTAGTCCTGACCTTCTACGCCGGTGTAGGTGTGATGGTGGCCCACCAGATAGGAGATGCGCTCCACTCGTTCCTTGTCCACGCCCAGTTCCGTCAGCATCTTCTCCGCGATGGCCGGGCCCAGCTCTTCCTGGATCTTTCCGTTTCCACGGCCGTATTTCTCCATGCCGGCCTTGATTCCTACATCGTGAACCAGCGCTGCCATCTCCAGCGTAATCTGCGTCTCCCGATCCAGACCTTCCGACAGGCCGATGAGCCGGGAATAGCTGTGCACCTTGACGAAGTGCTGGATCTGATGGGGATCGCCCCGGTAGTATTCGATCATCTTCCGATATACGGTCTCAACGTTGTTCATAGTTCTTTTCCTCCTGTTCCAGTTCCCAGAGATAAGCGTCATTCGCTGTCAGTCGGTGGTGGGGCGTACAGATCAGCCAGTGGGTGATCTGATTCCAGCGGTATTCTCCCATGTCATCCCGCGCCACGCCCTGCGCGAATTTGGGCTGTTGATCCAGTCGCGCCAGGAACGCCGCGCCGTCCTCTTCCGGCTCGGGAAGGATCTGAATCAACTCGAACCAAAGTTCCTCCGTCGTCCTTTCTTCGCTCCGCGTTTCCTCGCCATCCCAAGCTTTCCCGTCGTCCTGCGCTTCTTCATCAGCCCGCGTCACCGGCAGCGCCAGCTCCAGCAGAATCTTGTTTTCCGGATCCGCGTAGGCTTCGCGGATCATATACAGACGCTCTTGGGCCAGAGCCTTTCGCTGCTTCGTCTCGGCTTCGTCGGTCAGATACACCGGTCGGCCTTTCAGCACCTTATCGTAGACACCGATCTTCGCGACCTTACCGTGTTCGAAGTCCTCCTGCGTGGGATAGGCGAAGATCACAGCCGTATTTCCGTCGTGTCCCTCGCCCCGGTCCGCGGTCCCGCCCAGAACAGTTTCGCCGTACAACGGTACCGCTCGATCCCAGCGAAGATAGGTGGTGACCAGATGCAGTTCGTCGGTCAGCTGGGTCAGGTAGAGAGGTTCGCCCTCCTGCAGCGGCTCCTCCAACTCCAACATCCGGTCCGCCATGGCCTCCGCGATGGAATAGTGGCTCCGATACGTCTCCTGATGCGAATCGAGAATTTCAAGCTCCGAAAGGCCGCAGCGATTGAGACCGTGGCTGTGAAGCCAGACAGCACCGCCCTCGTCGCTGATTGCCTGAATCGAGTAGAGATAACGCCGCTCCGGAACCACCGCCGATTCCGCCGCCAGACGAACCCACCGGCCCGACAGGATTTTCTCTGCGCTATCGTCGAACACCGCCAGCGTCCGGGGCAGCAAAGTGTGAATGATCTTCAGCTGCAGGTGGTAGGAGGTCAGCGCGTCGGCGCCGAACTCTACGGTGACGCTGAGCCCCTTTTTCGCCCGTTCTATGGCTTTGATCTCCCGGTCGGAAAAGAAATGCTCTGTCCGGTACAGCTGCGGTGCCGCGAAATCCACGGGGAGCAGGCTTACGTTGTAGTCCTCCTTCCGGTAGGTCACCTTCAGCTTCAGGCCGCCATTTTTCTCCTCCAGGCCGTTGACTCGGAAGTCTTTGGCCTCCCGCAGCCTGGTCAGGTGAAGAACGCCGTCATCTACCTCCTTCGGTTCCATGGGAAGGACTGTCATATAGGAATGTTCTCTTTCAAACATCATTGTCTCCTCCTTACTTTCCTGTCACTATTCTACTTGGTTTTCTCCCCTATTTCAATCCGTACGGCGCAAAATTAAAGAGGGCCCCGTTTTGGAGTCCTCTGATCCATTCATTATTTGAGAAAGACTTTCCCGATGTGTAGGATTTTGATATCTCGTTTAGAAGAATGCAGCCCAAGCCAGGAAGCCACCGCAGGCAACCAGACCGGTGAACAGCAATACGATAACCAGATAGCCCATGATGTCCTTTGCAGACAGTCCAGCAACACCCAGTGCAGGCAGTGCCCAGAACGGCTGAATCATGTTGGTCCACTGGTCGCCCCATGCGATAGCCATAGCAGCACGACCGGGATCGATGCCCAGTTCAGCAGCAGCAGGCATTACGATGGGACCCTGAACGGCCCACTGATCGCCGCCGGAAGGTACGAAGAAGTTTACGATACCTGCGGACAGGAAAGTGAATACCGGGAAGGTGATTTCGGTGGAAATGCTTACGAAGAAGTTGGAGATGAT